>JALOMN010000038.1 GCA_025455445.1 Cyclobacteriaceae bacterium | reverse complement strand
TTCTGTTAGGTTACAAAACTGAAATGGACGCAGTGCAATTTCACAGCATGGATTAGTTCCCCAATCGGTATCATTGGTAAAATAGAAGCCCGGTTCACCCGAACCTGACAATTCAATTTTCTTCCACAGTGAAAAGAACTGTTCACGCGTGGTAGTATCCCGCGGTAAAACCACCGAGTTGTTGGCGCGGCCGCGCTGCTCATTGAGCTCCCACCAGTTGCCAAACTTACAGGTAAGCATCTCTTCATCATGTGCGGAAAACAATGCAATCATGGCCGACCTGCGTATACCACCCGCCAGTACTGCATTCGCAAGATGACACAGAATATCATGACATTCTATGGGCGTAAGTTTATCGCCATCCTGTTTGCGATCTAAAATAGCTTGCACGTGAGCGACACAAATCTTGAGCGGTTCAGGACCCGGGGCTTTTCCACCCGAGGTAACCAACCGCGCGCCTTTCGGGCGAATGTCTGAATAATCAAACTCAGGAAGATAATGACTTACACCAAAGTAACCTTTTAGCAATACTTTCACTGCATCGGCCCAACCTTCCAGGCTATCGCCAATTAAAAACTTCTTTGTTTTTTCAGCTTTGTGTATCGGTGGTAATTTATCAACATGTTGATATTGCACGGAATACCCTACACCGGTGCCTCCCAGCAGCAAGAAAAGAGTTTCAGAAAAAGCCCGTATGTCATCGATGGGCAAATAGGCACAATTGTAAATGCGACTGTTGTTGCGCGCAATTGCAGGACCCGCAAACTGCATAGCACGCATCGATGGCAATACTTTTTTATCATATACGTAGTGCATCCAATAAGTAATCTCCTCTTTTATTTGCGGATATTTCTCTTGCATCATCGCTTCATAACGATGACATATTTCACTCCATGTTTCCCTGCGTTTTAATTCGGGCTGGTAGCGTGCATATTTCATGTGGACGATAATGTCACTTAAAATTTCCTGATTTAGATCCATGGGCTTCTAATTTTCTGATTCATTTTTAATTCGTGGAAACAAAATATTGTTTTCAATGTGTATGTGTTGTATCAAGTCATTGTCAAATTCCTGGAGCATTATATAGGCCAGCTGGTAAGTAGGGCAGCCGTAGGAAGGAACGGTATAATTATCTGTTTTCTTACGAATAGACATGATTAACTCACCGGCACGCTCGTGCTCATCTTCCATGATGCGCATAGGCACTCGCAACGAACTTGGCATTATCACATTGTCGGTAACCGCACTTTCCGTTCCTTCTATGCGCTTGATGGCAGGGAAAAGAATCTCTTCTTCCTTTGGCAAATGATTCAATAACTCTTCTGCCAGTTCCTCAAAATCGCTTTGCACGCCCAACAGTTCAGGATTGGTATCGCCATGCACAGAAGTGATTTTGTCCAGTAACTCCCGAATTTTAGGGATGGAATCACGAATATATTCATGGTGATGCTGCACAATAAAATCAATCAACATGGTAGAAGTCCACTTTCGAAAATTCAATTGATTACTACTTTTCTGTGTTGCTGGCGCCTGTTGGATTTCTTCCCACACCAGTTCCGGATCGAGTGCGGATTGCCTGCATGCTTTTGTAAAATTGATGCTGCCATGACAACAGTAATCCAGGTTATACTTATTAAATATTGTGATAGCCTGTGGGTATGAAAGTGCAACCTCCGCCACCGTGGCGGCTTTCATTTGCTCATATTGCTCAGTTGAAACCATATTGATAAAATAATTATAACACCAAATCTATTGGTGTTTAGAAACGCATTCTATGATTTCGCTCATAAATGAAGTCGTATTTTTTATACACATTTTACTAACCAAAGTCTTATTTTATCTGGTAATCTGCTTTTGACCTCTGCAAAGAATTATTAAAACATGCTCTCAATCTCTCCAACCTTACTTAACTTTAGTTTGTTCTTCAATTCAGTAATACTGGTTCATGCGCTTCTTAGTTTTTATATTCCTTATTTCTTTACTGCTGTTCATTACTGTGCGCAAAGGCTACACCCAGATAAAAAAAGATTCGGTTGAAAAAAAGACAAGCGTAAAGAAGGTAATTAACCAAGGCATGCGGTTAATATCCACCACCCCAAAAGACACGGTGGTGAGTGAAAAGAGTGCCGATCCATATGCAGCATATAAGGGCAAAATTATTCGTACGATTTATATCGAACGCATTGGTTTTGAAAAATCAATTTATGATAGCGCTAAAAAGGTTGAGAAGTCTGTTACAAAAATTGCGAACACCCTACACGTAGACACCCGACCAAAAATAATTCGCAAACATCTGTTCATTAAAGAAAACCAACCGCTCAATCCCTATAAGCTTTCTGATAATGAGCGCTTCCTGCGCGATAAAGATTTTATTCTGGACAGCCGCATTCATGTTATACCCATCGAAAACTCTGATTCAGTAGATATAAAGGTGATCACCCGCGATGTTTTTAGTTTTGGAGGCACGTTAGGCGGTAATATTCCTTCCGCTCCGCGCATCGGAATATACGATGCAAACGTAAACGGCCGCGGACAACGCATTGAACTAACCACACTGATTGATCCGGAAAGAGATCCCACCTTAGGCTATTCTTTGCTCTATCGTAAAAGCAGTTTATTCGGAAGTCTCACCAATCTTGAATTGGTTTACACACAAATTAATAAAGGCGCCAGCTATGGTGACGAAAATGAAAATGCAGCTATCCTGCGACTTGACCGGCCGCTGGTTTCACCTTATTCGCGTATGGCAGGAGGACTGGAGATTAGCCGCAACTGGTCAGAAAATGTGAAGAACAAACCTGACTCAGTTTTTCTAAGCTATAACTATAAGATTGTAGACGTGTGGGGTGGGTTTAACTTCGGCATCAATCGCACTATGTCAGATCGCAATCGCATGTTTTTAGCCTTCCGATCATTTGATGGATTTTACGTGGAGCAACCCGAACAGGACCTTTATCAGGTAATCAGAAGATATAATAACACGTACGGCTATTTAAGTGAGTTTACTTTTTACAGACAGAATTATTATAAGGCACGTTATATCTATGGCTTTGGTCGTACTGAAGATCTGCCTTATGGAATCAACACCAGTATCACTTCCGGATATGTAAAACAGTTGGCTGTGGAGCGACCCTATGCCGCACTAAAATTTGAATATGGAAAAATGAATAAGAAAGAAGGCTATTATAAATTCCTCATACAATTGGGTGGTTATTCGCGCAAGGAAAAACTGGAGGATGTAGTACTGCAATCGGGCATCTCATATCTTTCAAAACTAAGGCACCTGAATCGTTATAAAATCAGAAATTATATAACCGCCACCTATACACAAATCAATAATCGCAAAGCGATGGATTATCTAAATATCAGCAAGAGAGAAATTCCAGGGTTCACTTCAGATAGTCTCTTTTCCGATCGAAGGATTGCACTGCATGCAGAGAGCGTTCTTTTCACCCCGTGGTCATTAGCAGGTTTTCGCATGGCCCCTTTCGCGAGTGTGGATGTAGTGGGCCTTCGATGTCCGGTTTGCGATCAATCCACCAATATATTTTATGGATTCAGCGGTGGCTTCAGAACCCGCAATGAAAACCTTATCTTTGGCACAATCGAAGTTAAAATGACCTACATCCCAGCAGAGGAAAATGGTGAGCCTAAATTTGTATTTGGCTTCAAACAAAATCTGCGCATAAAAAATACAGGTTCGTTTGTGAAAAAACCTTCATTAATCCAATATAATAATTGAACTCACTAAACATGAAAACATACATTTCAGTAATTCTGCTTATTCTAACACTTGGTTGGTCTGTTCAGGTTGAAGCCCAAAATAAAAAAAACCGGGTTCAACCGGGCCGCATGTATGCACCCGGTGATACACTTTTTGCACCACGGTTAGGATTTACCGCACGTGTGCCAAATGGTTGGGAAGGAACACTACCAAGAGAAAGCGAAGTGTTTATGCTTTCAAGCACCAGCACTACCTACGGAGAAATATTTATATTCGGAAACCCCGATGGCAACCTGAATGGCATCCTTGAAAAATGGAAAAATGGAGTTGCACTTACCGAATCAATAAAACTGAAAGCAACCAACCCTACCATTAATGATGGTATGTTAACTTCAGAAGTGATTGCCACCGGAGATTATATTAATAAAGGATATAAAGGTTTTGCTGTTGCTCGCTGCAATCCGGATGGGCCTTGCGTGATAGCACTTTTAGTGGCGCCTGTTCAATTCTATGAATCAGTAAAAACAACTGTCTCTGATTTTATGAAGTCAAGCACTTTCGAAGCTCCTGCCAACATTTCTATTTATGCGGATTTCGACTGGAAAGATTTCTTGTCGAACAAAGTATTGATAACCTATCAGTCGATGCAGGGTGGTGTGAAAGAAAATATGATTCACTTATGTGCCGATGGCACCTTTCAATCTGATCTGAAACACACCGGAATGTTTAAAGATCAAAATCCTCGCTATCGCGGAAAAAATACAGGTACCTGGAAACTATCCGGCAATGGTCCGGTAACCACAATCACATTCACATTTAAAGATAAGAAGCTATCACCTATTGAAGCAGAACTTACGATAGAAGACGAAAAGATATTGAGTAATGGCGAACGTTATTATGTAGGCCATTCCGATAAATGCAAGTAATATTCACTTAACGTTTCGCGTGATAAGGCTTTGAGGTAACCACTTTTACGAGTTCGCCATTGGAGAATGGCTTTGATGCATCATACTCATTGATTAGTGAAGTGAAATCAGGTTTTAGCCTATTACCAGTGCGTTGCGAAACATGTTCAATCGTTTCATTCAATTGAGACTTCACTATTTTAAGCTCATACAGTTTTACAAGCGACAACTCTTCTGGATTTGCCGCACGGAAACCACAAAGTGCTTCATGCATTTGCTTATGTAATTCGGGAGTGCTAATACCTGCTAACTGAAATACCATTCCATTGTATTGAAGCCATATTAATTCAGTAATGGCTACCTGGTTTTTATCAGAACTTCTTAAACGCAATAAATAGGCCGGATAAGAATTAATGGTTGTGTCAATGGCAGTCAACACAGTTAGCCCCGGATTCTTTTGCGCCTCTGTTTTTAGTTTCTCAGTAATTTCTTTCGGCTGTGATTTTGGATCAGCAATTTTCAATGTGGCTATAGCATCGCCCTTTTTCGAAAAAGTAGCCACCATAGAAGGCTTATTCATTACTTGCCACCCTGAAGGAGTCAGCCATGCAAAGCGCAGGTCAGACTGCACGAACAGTGTATCAATAAAAACTCCTTGTTGTGGATTTTCACCGAAACACAATCCATCAAATTTCTGTAAGAAATGGGTAGTGTTTCTTGAGATAGGAGAAGGATTTACAGGTTTGTAATAGGGTGCCGACTTACGAATCGAGTTAACTCTTTCTGGCGTATAAGGATGATCGCTGAAATAACTTTTGCGCTCCTGCTCACCAGTTAGCAATGCAACTTCTTTATTTAATCGCACCAACGCTTCAGCAAGTGCTTCCGGTTTATAACCCGCGCTGGCAGCGAGTTGTATGCCGTAGGAATCAGATTCGCTTTCATGACCCCGGCTGTACTTGGCAATAAATGCCTTGGCGGAAAAATCAATCGGAGTGTTTATAATGTTTCCTATTCGGGTTCCGGTAACCGTATTTATAAGATTGCCAGGAATCTTCAATATGCCCGTCAACAAACCTTTTTGAGCTTGCTTTACAGAGTGTCTCTGCGTGACGTGAATGATCTCATGCGCCATGATGCCCGCCAGTTCATCTTCTGATTGCAGCAGTATGAGAATACCGCGGGTGACATACACATAGCCTCCGGGCAAGGCAAATGCATTCGGCTCGGGTGAGTCAGCTATAAAAAATTTAAACTCAAACGGATTTGTCTTTAACCTTGATACAAGTTTATTACCTACCGCATTAACCAAATGATAAAGTGAATCATGATGATAGAGACCCATCTCCTGCTCTACCATTGCCGCATTCTGCGCGCCCAGCTTTTTATCAATTGAAACATCTTGTGCTTGTGTGGCAGTAACGCCAAGCAAAAAGCAAATAAGGAGTAAAGCGCGTGTCATACGTGCTATGGAAATCTTTAATTTCTGTTTGGAACTAATCCTCGTTATAGTAGAAATCAGCGTTCTTCAGTAAGCCAAAGCTTAATGAGAAATAAAACACATTCACATCTACATTTTCATAAGGCCTGATCGTGCCACCCTGACCATTACTAGCTTCATATTTTTTATTAAAGAAATTGGTGAGGTAGTATTTGAATTTCAACGTAGCTCCATAGGGGAGCTGCACGCCCGCCATCAATGAATGATTTAATGTATTTACGCGACTGCTAAACCACACACTGGTTTTGTCGTCTACCTTATCTTCATTGATAAAAGTCTTTTCCTTATAGTGCAGCGGAAATTCCAGTTCGTAACCGACAAAAATAAACTTATCAGAAAGATTACCAATCTTCACACCCACCGGTATACCCAGGTTATAGGTTCTGAATTTTTTGCGCACATTGGTATCATCCGGATAATCATATTTCACCGGAGAGTTGTCTGGCACATCATAGATAAAACCCACGTTACGCACCGAGAGGCCGGTAAACAATCCAAAATGATCTGACTTATCGATGTTCACCCAATTCTGAATGTTTACTACCGGTGAAAAGCGTAAAATACTCCCCTCCTCACTGCCATTGTCATTAATGTTGGCAAATGAAAAAATCAATTCACCGCTAGAGGTGGTATAAATTTTTTTACTGTCTTGCGCCAAAACTGAAGTTGACGCTAACAATGCAATCAGAATTGAAGAATATATGAGTTTCATAAAAATTATATGATTCAATGTTTAAAAATTATTTAAGTCGATAGTTTAAGCTGCCTCCTAAGTTAAATTGATAGATAGTAGAACCTGTGGAAACACCTGCACCACTTCCGCCTGTGCCAAAATAAAAGCCGCCACCTGCCCACTGCACCGGAGAAAGCAGTTGTGCATGAAGTCGCAAGCTCACTTTTTCAGAAGTTTGAACACGCACACCCAAACGACCACCCCATGCAAATTTCGTGGCGCCTTCAGTGGACAATTCTGAACTGGGATTGAACCAGCCAGCACCCAAATCGAGCGTTCCGAAACCACTCACCTTATCATTGAGTGGCGCATATTTTGTAAATCCCAGCATGGCATAATTGACACCTACTGTACCATTTCTTCGGGTTGAATTAAATGTATCATAATAGGCATCTGTCATCAAGTTTTGATAGATCAATTCCACGGCTGCAGTTTCTGCGAGACCAAATTCAAGACCTCCACCCCATTGAAATCCATCTTCAATTTTGCCAGATCCATACTCCGTTTCGAACTTATCCGGAAATGTGTAGCCTGCAAAGGTTAACAACGTAACAGAAGGTTGCGCATACGCAGCGACTGCCGCGAAAAAGACAACAACAAATGCATAAAGGGTTTTCATGTATAAATTAGTTAAGGCATCAAAGGTAATAAAGTACTTGTGCAGTATGTCAATTAAGCATCGTAAAAATCAAGTAACACAAAAAAAATTAACCATGATAAAATCATCTAATTCATTTAAAATCAGGGATTAAGCTTAATTCCGAGAATACTTGAGATTCTTACACCAGAAAGACAAATAAAAAACTCCCTGCATTGCATACAGGGAGTTTTTTGCTCTTTTTATAAGGTGTCAGATAACCGGACTTTTAGTCAAGCTCACCAATAAATGGAATGTTTTCCATAATCGTGGCGCGAACTGCACTTAATAGGTAAGCTTCAATTTGTAAAAACTGAGCAGCTGCTTTCACACCCGCTGCCTTCTTCATTTTACCATAATAGGTTTTCTGCAATTTGTCGTTAGCCATACCTAATGCTATCATGTCTTGCATCAACTTATCAGTATCTGCATCGCTAAGCGTCATATAGCTTTTGGCATATTTTTCCAACAAAGCAATACGCTGCTTACCAAGATCTTTGCGCTTTACTTCATATTCATCATATAATGTCCAGAATGCATCTTTCTGAGCTCCTTCCAAAACGATGAAGCCCGCTACAATTTCCTTTTTCTCTTTTCCGTAGATTGATTGTATAAAATCTACATCTTCCTTGTTGCTTTGTGCAAAACCTACAGTTGAAATCAGAAGGGCTGCAATTGCGAGTAACTTTTTCATGTGTACTTAATTTGATTGGTTAGTTATTTATCTTGATTTAGGGATTCACATTTTCAGTGCAATTACTAAATATAGATGCAAATCTAGGAAGTAACGCAAATAAATAAGATAAACGGATGCGTTTATCTGCATCAATTTCATTGCATCTTGGTAAATAAGGTTTTCATTGCTTCCTGAATCAATGCAGGCACATTCTTTTCTTTCGCGGGCATTACACTTTCTGCCACACCTTGCCACACCAGTTTTTGGGTTTTCTGATCCACCAGGTGCACAATCACCGAACCATCGCGGTATGTTCCCACTTGTTTTTCGCCAGATTCCCAGGAATAATTGCGTCCTCCCATGTAATAGGTCCTGTCGGCCGGGTTCGTAAAACTGGTTTCCACCGTTTGGGCCTGTGTCATTATTACTGCGCCAATGTTAACATGCAGATCCGGGTTTTCAGTAACCAGTTTAACACCCTTACCTTCCATTTCTTTAACAATTGCCTCCTTCAGTAGCTGCAAGTTGGCCTCACTATTCGGGCCGATGGCATCGCCCTCTTTAATCACTTCAGCAAAACTGAAAGTCTTATATTTTGCAATCGTAAAGCCTTGTTCTTGTTTCACATCCTTGATGCGCACACTGCTGCAGGCACTTACCAGTACCACCAGAAAAATCAATAGTTGTCTCATATCAGTAACTGTTTAATTAAAGTTCAAAGTAAATTCAATTTGTTTAACAGTATAAACTGCTAATACGAATAAAGTGAAAGTTAACTAAACGTTCAAGTTTATAAATTTATGTATTGAATGATTTTAATCATGTTTTTTTGAAGCCACACAATGTTACCTTTACGATGTTATAAAACAATCAATCTTATGAAACGAATCTCATTCAAAATGCTGCTGACTGTTATCGCGGGAGTATTTTTACTGGGCTGTTATCCAGACGGACCAGATTATACAGAAGATCTGGATGTGGTTTACACAACATATAATGACACGTATGATTTTGGCGGACAGGCCACCTATGCCATGCCCAATAAAATTGTAATTGACATTGAAATTGACAATGGCGATACCACCTATGTGTACATGAAAGACGCCTTTGCCAAGCCTATTCTGGATGCTATTGACGCCAATATGAGTCAATTAGGCTGGGTAAAAGCAGACATTTCAACAGAACCCGATGTAGTATTGACACCAGGCGTGTTCACCAACACCACCTACTTCTATAGCTATTGGTATGACTGGTGGTATGGTGGCTGGTATGGTGGTTGGTATGGCTGGTACTATCCTCCTTACTACACGGTAAGTAGCTATACTACCGGCTCATTAATTATAGCCTTGGCTGACCCCACTGAAGATACACCTACTGGAAGAAATCAAGCTAAATGGTTATCCGTAGCAAACGGTCTTTATAGTGGCGCATACGATGTGGATCGTGTCTTAAAAACCATTGACCAGGCATTTGCACAATCACCTTATTTAAAAACCAACTAATACACACAGAATATGAAAAAGATATTATTAGCCGCATGTGCGCTTTGTTTGTGTACTGTTGGCATAGTGAAAGCTCAAAGCGTAACTACACTTACCTATTCTTTAGGTTTTGGTACCGGTGACGTGAAGGAATTTATTTCTCAAACCAGTTTCAGAGG
>JALOMN010000345.1 GCA_025455445.1 Cyclobacteriaceae bacterium | reverse complement strand
CCATTTAATTTTCTTAACGCAACATGGCTGAGTGTTTCAGTCATGCCATAGGTGCCATAGCAATTGCAATTGAGTGTTTGTAATTCAGAGATAAGCCTTGAATTAATCTGGGCACCACCAATCAGTATCTGTTTGATTTTGTTAAGTTTCTCCTTATGCTGTGAACGCAAAATGGCTTCAATTTGAAGTGGCACCAGGGCGACAAAATCAATTAAGGTATTTTCATTAAGTCTTTCTAATGGATTAGCAACTGGCTCTATCAATACCATATTCATGCCTGCCTCCAGGGAACGAACAATCATCATGATACCCGCAACATAGCCCGCAACATAACGGGTATCAAGGCATATCAAAGAGGTTTGATTTTTATGGAGACTGAGTGCTTCCATGGTCAGGTGAGCACTTGCAGTCAGTTGATGGCGCGAAACTGAAATCGGCTTCGGTGTACCGGTTGAACCGGATGTATGAAGCGTAAATGATTCTTTACCGTGTTTCCAATCACGGATAAAATCAATCGAGGTATTAGCAAAATTATTCTGAAATCTTGCTTCAGGATTATGAAGAATTTCATTTAACTGAATTTTCGTTTCTCCAAACTGAAGCCATGATTCCATACTCACTTCCTATTTAGCATTTTGTGCTTTCCATAAACCTTATGGAAATTTCGGAAACTTGGAGAAATCGGGTTCACGCTTTTCCAGGAAAGCATTCTTTCCTTCTTTTGCTTCTTCACTCAGATAGTATAATAAGGTGGAGTTTCCGGCAAGTTCCTGTATGCCCGCCTGACCGTCAAGTTCGGCATTAAACGAGCTTTTCAACATACGTATGGCAAGCGGACTTTTCTTCAATATCTTTTTAGCCCACGCTACATAAGTTTCCTCCAGTTGTTCTAACGGCACAACTTTGTTTACAAGCCCCATGTCAAGAGCTTCCTGTGCATCATACTGATCGCACAAATACCATATCTCACGTGCCTTTTTCTGACCTACGATTCGTGCCAGGTACGATGCACCAAAGCCACCATCAAAGCTTCCTACTTTTGGACCGGTTTGACCAAAGCGGGCATTTTCAGCCGCGATGGATAAATCGCAAACCACATGTAATACATGCCCGCCACCAATTGCCCATCCGGCAACTGCAGCGATAACAGGTTTGGATATGGATCGAATAATTTTTTGGAGGTCCAATACATTCAAACGGGGCACGGTGTCTTTGCCAACATAACCACCATGTCCGCGCACACTTTGATCACCCCCGCTGCAAAAGGCTTTTCCACCTTCTCCGGTAAGGATAATTACACCTACATCCTGATCCTCACGACACAGATACATAGCGTCAATCATTTCCTGCACGGTAAGAGGTGTGAATGCATTGTGTTTATCTGGCCTGTTTATGCTGATGCGCGCGATGCCTTCATATTTGTGAAAAAGAATCTCTTTGTATTCTTTCACAGGTTTCCAATCGTATTTAAGCTTCATAACTTTTCTTTATCGTATTCTTAAACTGTTCAAATGTTTCTTTTGAAGATTTCCGGTTACTGATTACCTCCAGTATTTTTGTTCTGTTATCAAATTCATAAAAATCCTTTATCAGATTTTTAATTTTTTTTGGTGAGTCAAGTTTTAAGTAATCAAAGTCAAATTCACTGGCAAGATGAGAAGCTGTTAGTTTCTGGTTGGTTATAAAGAACTCATCTTTTTCCTTCAGATTATCAGGTCCATCAATTAAATTAAAAATGACTCCACCATGATTATTAATAACAGCAACATGCAGGTTGGGAATGGGATAGTTATGCCAGAAGGCATTGCGATCGTAAAAAAAGGCCATGTCACCTGTAATCAAAATATTTGGTACTTCGCTGCTTAATGCATGACCAACAGCCGTACTGGTGCATCCATCAATTCCGCTTGTGCCGCGGTTAGCATACACACGCACACCTTTATTTTTTTCTGAAAGCCCAATAAAATTAGCATACCTCACCGCCATACTATTTGCCAGGTGTAAGTTGCATCTGGCTGGCAATGCTTCAAGAAGTTCTTTGATTATGGCGAATTCTGAAAATTGAGGTTCTTTAAAGAAATCTTTCACATGCCTGCTGGTGCGATTTTCTTCTGCCTTCCAGATACTCGAATAATTTGATTTCTTTTGGTGTTCAAACGATTCGTTTTTTTCTCTTGTGGCTAGTTGTTCGAAAAAATGCTGTGGTGAGCAATGTATGAGTTGGGTGAGTGATTGAAATGTATCCGCAGTATTTCCATTTGGCTGAATATGCCAGTGGGCAACTGGTTTATACTTGCGTAAAAGCTGTTTAAGATTTTTTGAGATAACCGATTTGCCAAAGGTAATCAGCAATTCAGGGGCAAGTGTCTTTTTTACATCTTCACCGCATTGCCCTAAAAAAACATCACTGTTTCGTATTACTCCGGGTATCGCATGCAGGTTGGAAATGATGTCTCCGACCAAGGCCGCATGATGGGTTTTGCTGAATGATTTTAGTGCATTTGCTAAACCTTCATGATAGTCCTGCTGTCCTCCAACTACCAGCACCCTGGTGTATGATTTTAATTTATCAAGTAGAGAAACTTTTAACGCATCATTCAAAACTTGTTCTGTCGGAGCAACAGAAATTCTTTTAACGTTTTTCGAAAAAGTAATTTTTTCATTTTTCTCCGGATATAGTGGCTCGCGTAACGGAACATTTATATGCACTGGTCCCTTCGGGTACGATTGCGATAAAATAATTGCCTCGTTCACTATTCTATGCAGATGCCATATCGCATCAGGGTGAATGTATTCTTGTGGAAGTTGGAACGATTGCTTTACATGATTACCGAATATATTCTGTTGGCGTATGGTTTGTCCATCCCACTGGTCTATCCATTCGGTGGGCCTGTCGGCAGTGAATATCAAAAGCGGAATCTGTTGAAAAAAGGCTTCTGCGATGGCAGGTGCAAAGTTGTATGCAGCCGAACCAGATGTAGACACCAAGCTTACGGGTTGTTGATTTTGTTGTGAAATTCCAAGTGCTATAAAGGCTGCACTTCGCTCGTCACTTATTGTCATACAATTAATCGCAGTGTGATTGGCGAATGCAAGAGTTAATGGCGCACTGCGTGAACCCGGGCAGGTAATTGCATGGCTAACTCCCTGTTGTGCGCATATTTCTGCGATATCGTAAATAGGCTGTAGACGCAAGGTGTTTTTGAGTTTATGGAGTGATTAATTTTTGGAGATTTTGCATTTTAATTTCTGTTTCCTCCATTTCCATTTCGGGTATTGAATCAATAGTAACACCGGCACCGGCATACAATCGTACAAACTTATTGAATAGTTGCATGCAGCGTAAGTTCACATAGATATGACTTTCGTTTTTAATTTGAATAGGTCCTAGAAAGCCACTATAAAATTCACGGTCATAACCTTCTTGATTTTTCAGAAAATCCAGTGCCGCTTCGTAAGGCATGCCGCATACAGCCGAAGTAGGGTGGAGGAGTTTTAACATCACTGACCCAAGCTGCGGAAAATTGGTAGCGAGCATATCTACCTCATATTCTGTTTTAAGGTGCATCACATTT
>JALOMN010000344.1 GCA_025455445.1 Cyclobacteriaceae bacterium | reverse complement strand
ATAACATCGTAATTCATAAAATCAATTAAAGACTCTAAGCTACGGCTTAATATCGTTCAACTCAAAAAGAGAGCATTAAAGTTATGAAGTATGAAGCCTGAATTGTTTTTATAGAAGGCGATGCAAAATTCAGAATGAACCATTGCGAATGGAATGAAACTGTTTCTGTAACAGGTTTTATTTCTTATTGCTTTCTTTTACAAAAGTAAGAGAGGCAGAATTCATACAATATCGGAGGCCAGTAGGTTGAGGGCCATCATTAAAAACATGACCCAGGTGACCACCACAACGACTGCAAACAACTTCATCGCGCACCATTCCATAACTTTTATCAGTGCCTATTGAAACAACCTCTGATTTGACCGGTTGATAGAAACTAGGCCAACCACTACCTGATTCAAATTTTGTGGAAGAACTAAAAAGCTCCTGGTTACAACCGGCACAATGATAAATTCCCTTTTCGTGATTATCCCAATATTGCCCGGTGAAGGCTCTTTCAGTTCCTTTTTGGCGCAGCACTTCAAATTGCATAGGCGTAAGTTGACTTTTCCATTCGGCTTCTGTTTTAGAAACCGGATAGACTTCTTTTGAAGTTGATTTTTTTGATTTATCCTGTCCACAGGAAATGATGGAAGAGAATATGAATATTATAATTGCGAAACGGCCTATCATATATTTTGATTTTATAATTGCGATAAAATACAAAAACCCCTCCGTCTGAGGGGTTATTTGTAACCTAAACCTAAACCTATGAGAGTTTTTTTACTCTTCGTATAGCCATTATAACGACTCGAAAAATAAATTGTTACACTCATAAGGTTGGTTTTAATAATTTTTTAACAAACTCACTTGAGTTTAGAACCATATTGTTTATTGAATTTCTCCACTTTTGGTCGTATCACATACTGACAATATCCCTGGTTCGGATTGAGGGCATAATAATTCTGGTGGTAATCCTCAGCAGGATAGAAAATTGAAAATGGCGTAATTTCCGTAACGATTGGCTTTTTGAAGGTGCCTGATTTATCAAGTTGAGTTTTATAATCCTGTGCAATTTTTTTCTGTTCTTCGCTATGGTAAAAAACTACAGAGCGATATTGTGTACCTTCATCTGCACCCTGGCGGTTTAAAGTTGTTGGGTCGTGTGTATTCCAAAATATCTCCAACACTTCTTCATAGGATATTTCTTTAGGGTTGAATTTTACTTGCACTACTTCGGCATGGCCGGTCAATCCGCTGCAAACCTCCCGATACGTGGGATTTTTTACTTTACCTCCAGAATATCCGGATACCACCGATTCAATACCTTTAACGCGTAAAAAGAATGCTTCTGTGCACCAGAAACAGCCTGAACCCAGCGTGGCCACCTGCAATTCGTTAGTCATGTTTGTTTGTTTTTGAGTTTGAGCATGTAGCATGAAAAGTGGCATGCTTAGCAGTGCTAAAAAAACGATTGTTTTCATATTGGTATTATAACCACTCAAGAGTCTAAATGGTTTAATAAAAGTCATTTAAAGGTCGATATTCAAACAACCTCTCAAAAAGTATTATAATATGAACTAAGTGTGCCTGATAATTTATTATCAAGGTCCCTTTTTGTTTGTGTTATCAGAAAATCCCGATTCATAAAGGGTTCTCGGGTGCCACACAATTTTTTATTTGCTTCGGAAAGAGCTCTTAAATCCCCTGAGCAGGTAGCCCATCGGTCAGACCACCTTACTTCGCTGATAAGATCCGAATTTCGTAATTCGGCATTACTGCGGGCGTCTTTCACATATAATGTTATTGAGCCTTTGGCTAAAATTGATTTTTCAAAAATCGTCATCTTAGCCGATACTTTTTCGTAAACAGGTACTTTTTGATTGTTCACTGTTTTTTCACTCACTTTTACGCTGTCTCTATATTCTTCCACTCGCCTAGTAATGGTGGGTCTATCTTCTGAATATCCATTCACCTGCACACGCACAAAATGATCCACTTGCTGCAGGTTGGCATCCTGAGCTTCGCGTGGTGTATAGAATTTTACAAACTCGTTGCGGTTGGCATTAAAAATCACAGGTTCGAAATTCCAATCGTAATAATTTCGTAATGAAGGCTCTATTATCACTTTTAAGGTGGCATTAAATTTTGACTGCTCAATCATTTCAATCGACTCGCGATAGCCAGGTGTATAGTTATTGGCTTCATTAAAGAAAAAATATGCACGCTTGGCATCATCGCGTGTGTTCTTTAACATAGATTGAATACCGGCTTCGTACAATTCTTCTGATGCTTTTGCTTTTATGTCCGGAAGTTCTTTGTATTTATTGATTGGATTAGGAATCACTCTTAATGCACCGGGAGAAGTCCTTATTTGTTCATACAGGTAGTTAATGCTTTCGTAATCCTGCACAATATTTTTGTATTTGAAATTGGCATTTGAAGCGAGTTGATTTTGCACATCTGTTTCCAGGTAATCAACAGCCATCTTATAACCACTGCGCAATACTTCCTGCGATTTTTTATTATCAGGATTTTGTCTCAGACGATTTACGGCCTGCATGACAGCTTCATAATAGTCACCCTGTTTTAATGCTGACTTTCCGGATGAACAGGCATCCAATAATAGCAAGCCGATGAATAGTAAAATGTATATGGGTGTTTTCATGCTTAATCGTTCTATACAAAATGAGTGCCTTAAATTAATAAAATTGTGTTTTATTTAGTTGAGATGTGTTTTACTTATCTTCTTTAATCGCATATAAGTCTACTAAAACATCATCGATTAATCGTTTCCAATTGCCCCACGAATGTCCTTCATTCACTTCCCGATAATGATATTCGCACGTATTTGCTGAAAGTATATCTTTCATTTTTCGGCTTTCTGTGCTGGTGTCAAAGATTGATCCAGCGGTGAGTGAGATTCTTAATTTAGGATCTGCCGGATTTGCGCATAGCGTATAAATCTGCGGTCTGATATAATATGCGGGCGACTGCACACCTGCAAGACCAAAAATATCCGGACGTGTGAATGTAAAATAAGTTGCGGTGAGTCCACCCATGGAAGCCCCCAGGATGCCTCTGCCAACAGGGTCTGTCAGTATAGGATAGGATGGCTCAATAGATGGAATAAATTCCTTAGTGAAGAATTCAAGGTATTTGGGATTCATTCCGAGTTCCTGCATTCTGCGATTGTTGGCGCGGTTGATTGGTTCGCGGTGGTCAACAAGTATTACAATGATGGGAGTGATTATTTTATATTCAATCAGATTGTCAAG
>JALOMN010000037.1 GCA_025455445.1 Cyclobacteriaceae bacterium | reverse complement strand
TTGCCATCTTTACGTAATCGATAGGTTTCTAGACGAACAAATCGGTTCTCTGAAATCATGGAGTTTACATAGTTACCTTCTGACTCAAGATTTCGCGGCACTATAAAATTATTAAGACTTTTACCTTTAAGCTCAGAAATAGAATAACCAAACATGGTTTCAAAACCATGATTCACGCGCTCTACATTACCATCACTTTTAAGCAACACGATCGCCATAGGCGCGCTATTGAACAATTCTGAAAATAGTGTTTCCGTTTTGCGGATTGTTTCATTCGCCAGCTTTTGTTCTGTAATGTTCTTTACGATAATCTGAACTGCCGGCTTCCCATTAAATATAAATGGCTGGGCTTGTGTTTCCACGATAAGTTCACGGCCATCCAGAGTGATAAATTTTTCCTCCGCGAAATCAAGAAATTCACCTGCCATCACTTTACGCGTGCGCTCAATTACCTGCTGCTTATTATCGGGATGAACAAAATCAAGAACCGACATTCCAATCATTTGATCGGTATTTTCTGCTCCCATCATTTTAGCCGCATACTCATTTACATACACGAGCTTGCCTTGCTGATGAACCCCCATGCCCAGTGGCAATGATTCTACCAACGTGCGATAGCGTCTATCAGACTCCGTCTGTTGTTGTTCAAGTTCTTTGCGCTGGCGTATATCACTAATTACACCACTCCATCCAATTCTTCCGCCCTCCAGACGAACCGGAACACCCGATACTTCAATCCATTTGATTTCTGCGCCAAAAGAAAAAATGCGTCCTTCCCATTTAAATGGAACTACCTCACTTGCTGCCTTCTCAAATAAAAGATTAAAATTTTCCCAGTCATCACGATAGATAAAACTCTGCAGGGGATAGGTTCCTTGCAATAATAATTCTCGGTCAATCCCCAATATTTCTTTACAGCCTTTACTTAAATAGGTAAAATCACGTGAGCCATCCGGAAAGATGGTGTATTCAAAAACAACCACTGGCAGATTATCAATAATATGCTGCATGGTCGGCAATAGAGGCATAACGAATCAACAATAGGGTTTAAAAAACAGGATTACAAGATACCATTTTTCCTATATGGTAATGACAAACGTAAGAGTCGTGTAAGATTGTTTGTAAAATACCAATATATGGAATTGAGAAGCATCAATGAGCATTCATTGTCATATAGAATGTACCTACCCACGCGACTAAATTCAGTTTACAAAAGCGCGATAATCGGAATAAGAAATACTGCATCGGCCAACATGCGGTATCTTTTATGCAGATGATTCCGAAAGTGCATTACAAGGAACAGGCTAATGGCCATCGCAAGCAGTATCAAAGAAGGGATACGCTTTTCAAATTCTGCAAAGAGTATAATGCACAATGCTACCACTAATGCGAGCAGAGTCATCAAGATCCATGCTATCACCCTTTCATTGAGGATTGTTGCAATAGAAGTATGGTTATCTTTTATATCGCTTTCTTTCTCCATGAATGAAAAAAATACGAGGTTGATAAATGCCAGGATGAAATACGCGGATACCACCACGAAATCAATTTTAGAAAATTCTGTAATTGAACTTACCGGTATTACCACACCCGCCACATAAAGCAATGCAACACTAAACTCTTTAGCAATCTTGAACTTGCTTTGAAACACTAAATATAGTGCAACCAAACAACCAAGCGCCAAGCCTTGCAATACGGTATCCTCAGGAAGAAAAAATAGTAAAACACAATCCACACCTGCGATGATTAACATCCATTGGATTAATTCTTTAAAATATCTCTGGTGAAACAAATGTCGTTCTGTGGAAGCGCGGTGATTCAGATGCACCACATCCAGCAAATGATCTGCGGTATAGATAATCCATACCGTGCATCCCAATGAAAGCAGCGAAAAGAAAGAAACAGAGACACCAGAACATTGCGCAAAAAAAAGATTACCAACCACTGCACCAATAACAACATCAATGCTTAAAATGCTGAATATATTATACCAGGCGAACAGGCGATACATGTAAATTTCTAAAAGTAATAATAAGGAGGTAACTGCTACCTCATAAAAAACAAAAGCTCTCCGGTTTTAATCCAGAGAGCTTTCGATACGAAGTCTGTATTCATTAGGAAGCTTTAAGCGCCTCAGCACCTGCAACGATTTCAAGTATCTCTTTGGTGATAGCCGCTTGCCTTGTACGGTTATAAGTGAGTTTCAATTCCTTTAATAATTCACCTGCATTTTCAGTCGCTTTATCCATGGCAGTCATACGTGCGCCATTTTCGGCAGCATTTGAATCCAGGACTGCTTTATAAAGCTGCACTTTTAGTGATTTAGGTACAAGCCCAACAATAATATCTGATTGACTTGGCTGATAGATATAATCACTCTCAACTGATTTTGCTTGTTGCTTCACTGTAACCACAGGCAGAAATTGCTCCGTGCGAAGTATCTGTGTGGCAACATTCTTGAATTCATTATAAATGATTTCAATCTTATCGTACGTGCCATTGCGAAACTCCGTCATTATATATTCCGCTACCGATGAAACACTATCATAAGAAAGACCATGGAAAATATTCCAGTAATCACTTACCATTGGCTGATTGCGTTTGCTGAAAAACTCCCAACCCTTTTTACCTAATGGTAGAATAAATACGTTGCCTTTGGCGTGTTGTTCAGGATATTTCTCAGTTGCTAATCGAATCGCTGCCTTTGTAATGGTGCTGTTGAAGCCTCCGCACAATCCACGATCTGAAGTAACTACCACCAGTAAAACTTTATTTACTTCGCGCTGCTGATTATACCATGCCTGATTATCTTGCTCAGCCGCAGAAAGATTTTGAAACAGATGCGACATCTTTTTTGCATACGGTCTCATCAGCGTAATACGATCCTGTGATTTTCTCAACTTGGCAGCAGCCACCATTTTCATAGCTTTTGTAATCTGCTGGGTTGATATTACAGAGGTAATCCTACTCTTTACTTCTTTTAAACTGGGCATATCTTTTATTCAAGATTTAAGATTCAACACTCAACATATTGAATCCTGTTTTTTGAATTTATTTAATATTTAGAGGCTAATTCAGTAGCTACTTTCTTTACTATATCTACATCAGCATCTTCAAACTTACCGGCACGGAAGTTATCCAACACTGAATGATACTGCGCCTTCATCAGATCAATAAATTCCTTTTCGAATTCCTTCACCTTCACCACCGGCACTTTATCTATGTAACCTTTGGTAGACGCAAGAATCATGGCTACCTGCTCCTCTACAGGTACCGGCTGATACTGAGGTTGTTTTAACACTTCAGTGTTTCTGCGGCCACGCTCGATAGTGAGTTTTGTTGCGGCATCAAGATCAGAACCGAATTTAGAAAACGCTTCCAACTCGCGGAACTGTGCCTGATCCAATTTAAGTGTACCAGCCACTTTCTTCATTGACTTAATCTGTGCAGAACCACCCACACGCGATACCGAGATACCCACGTTAATAGCGGGACGAACACCTGCGTTGAATAAGTTTGTCTCAAGGAATATCTGACCGTCCGTAATCGAGATTACGTTTGTTGGAATATAAGCCGATACGTCATTGGCTTGTGTTTCGATGATAGGAAGTGCCGTTAGCGAACCGCCACCTTTCACAAGGTGTTTGATGCTAGCGGGCAAGTCATTCATGTTTTTAGCGATTTCATCATTGTTAATGATTTTCGCGGCACGCTCAAGTAAACGAGAGTGCAAATAGAATACATCACCAGGGTATGCTTCGCGGCCCGGAGGTCTTCTTAACAGAAGTGACACCTCGCGGTAAGCAACTGCCTGCTTAGACAAGTCATCATAAATAACCAAGGCGGGTCTTCCGGTATCGCGTATAAATTCACCAATCGCTGCACCAGTAAACGGAGCAAAGAACTGCATAGGTGCGGGATCAGAAGCAGATGCCGAAACAATTACTGTATACTTCATCGCTCCTGCTTTCTCTAACGTAGCAGCTACTGAAGCTACGGTAGATGCTTTTTGACCAATAGCTACATAGATACAGAATACAGGTTTCCCTGCTTCATAAAATTCTTTTTGGTTGATGATGGTGTCAATCGCCACAGCTGTCTTACCAGTCTGGCGGTCACCAATGATCAACTCACGCTGACCACGACCAATCGGAATCATTGCATCAATCGCCTTGATACCTGTTTGCAATGGCTCATTCACAGGCTGACGGAAGATTACACCAGGCGCTTTGCGCTCTAAGGGCATCTCAAACAATTCACCTTCAACAGGGCCTTTGCCATCGATAGGCTGAGCAAGTGTATTTACTACTCTGCCCAATAAACCATTACCCACTTTAACAGCAGCAATTTGTCCGGTGCGCTTTACAGTCGCTCCTTCCTTTATGCCTGCGCCATCACCAAGCAATACCGCACCTACGTTATCTTCTTCGAGGTTAAGGATAAGTGCTTTTAATCCGTTTTCAAATTCAATCAACTCACCTGCTTGTGCCTGGGTAAGTCCGTAAATACGAGCCACACCATCACCAATGGTTAACACGGTGCCTACTTCTTGCAGCTCTGCCGCTGTGCGGGATTGAGAAAGTTGTTCGCGAAGTATTGCGGATATTTCTTCGGGTCTGATTTCTGCCATATCTCTTTAATTCAAAATTTAATATTCAATAGTTAATATAGTCGGACTTAAAACTCCTTCACAAAAGGGTTTTCACTAAACTTAATTTTTAATGATTTGAGCTTGCTCTTGATGGAAGCATCAATCTGACGGTCGCCTACATTCAGTATAAAACCGCCAATAAGATCTTTGTCTACCTTTTGATCTAACTCTACCTGAGTCTTGTTGCTCAACTTCTTTACGATAGCCTCCAGCTGACCTTTCAGATTAGAATCCAATTCAAATGCAGAAGTGATGGATGCCTTTCCAATTCCTTTATAATCATTGTAGGCATTATGAAATTCAGAAGCGATAGCCGGTAACAAAGGCTCTCTGTTCTTTTTTGTGAGAATATCGATGATAGCCATCGTAAGTGCATTTACGCGGCCGGTAAAAAGTTTATTAAGCACCTCACTTTTCTTTTCGTGACGCACTATCGGGCTGTTTAACATGAGCACAAAATCTCGACTGGTTTTACAAACCTTCGAAATCATCAGCATATCCTCATGCACAGCCTCAACCAAACCTTTCTCTTCTGCTAAACTGAGAAGGGATTTTACATACCTGGATGCAACTCTTGTATGTGACATTTATTAATTCAGCTTAAGATCTTTGATATACGTATCAGCCAGTTCCTTTTGCGCCTTATCCTCCTTCAGATTGTTCTTGATTAGTTTTTCGGCAATTTCCAAAGAGAACATGGCCACTTGTGATTTTACATCGCGCAAAGCTGCTTGTTTTTCAGTTTGAATGATGGCTTTTGCATCTTCAATAATTTTATCTGCGTTTCTCTTTGCATCTGCCTGAGCCTGATCGTGCATCCGGTTTGCTGCTTCGCGCGCTTGCTTTAAAATCTTATCGCGTTCTTCACGTGCTTCGCGCAATAATTTTTCATTGTCAGATTTAAGCGCTGCCATTTCAAGTTTTGCTCTTTCTGCAGAATCCAAAGCCTGCTGTATCGATTCTTCACGCTCTTTTAAAGAGCCAAGAATTGGTTTCCACGCAAACTTTGCCATTAAGAAAACCAACAGCAAAAACACGAAGATTTGCCAGAGTATGAGACCGGTGCCAGGGGTTAGTAAATCCATAGTTTTTCTTTTTTAAACTTTTTGATGTTCACTTAAATGAAAAGAACCGCCCAGCCCAATGCTGTGGCGGGTTCTTTCAATTTTTAGCTTTTGAATGAGATCAACAAGCAAATTACAAGTGCGAAGAGCGCAGCAACCTCGATAAGGGCCGCGATCACAAGCATGGCGTTCTGAATTTTGCCGGAAGCTTCAGGCTGACGAGCCATACCTTCCATTGCAGAACCACCGATACGACCGATACCAATTCCAGCGCCAATTGCAGCCAGACCAGCACCGATACCAGCGCCCATAATTGCATAGCTAATGTCCAATAAAAGTGCGAACAACATAGTTTTATTTATTTAAGTTAAACAACACCACCGTGATACCTCAAGGTGGATTTCTTTAATATTTTTTAGTGATCGTGTCCATGGTCTGCCACTGCCATACCTATATACATCGATGAGAACATCGTAAATACATATGCCTGGATACCGGCCACCAGTAACTCAATCAGGTTTATAAACAATACAATTAATGAGGAGGCAAAACCCACCCAGATACTTCCAAAAATAAATGCCAATGAAATCAAACTAAGCAATACGATATGCCCGGCAGTAATCGCCACAAACAAACGTATCATCAACGAAAAGGGCTTGGTGAAAACTCCTATTATTTCAACAGGAAGAATTACAATGCGCAAGGGAAGTGGCACACCGGGTGTCCAGAAAATGTGACCCCAGTATCCTTTATTTCCATTTATATTGGTTAAGAAAAATGTAATCAGTGCAAGCACCATTGTTACCGCAATATTTCCGGTAAGGTTGGCTGCACCAGGAAGAAGGCCTAACAGGTTTCCGAATAAAATAAAGAAGAACAAGGTGAGCATGTAAGGTAAAAACCGCTCATAATGATGGCCCATGTTGGGCTTTACAATTTCATCGCGCACGAACAAAATGATTGGCTCCATGAAAGATTGAAGTCCCTTGGGGGCTTTACCTTTGTTTGCCTTGGCAGCCTTCGCTACTGATAAAAGGATAAACAATAACACCGCAGCATTAATAAATAACATGGCTACGTTTTTAGTGATGGATAAATCCAACACTGCCTTGCCAGTATCAGCCAGGTAAATATGACTGTGCTCCAGCTTATATCCATTATATTCAACTACGTTATGGTGCTCGTCATAAAATCTGCTGGATGAAAACACTTCAAGACCCTTTTCAGAGGAGTATACGATTACGGGTAATGGCAACACAAGCCCATCAGCAAAGTGCCATTGGTGGTCGTCCAATACGTGATGTAAAATCACTTCACTGGCATTGAAAGGCTCAGCCTCACCACTCGCTTCATTATCAGAAGCCCAAACTGGTGAAATCAGGCTTACTAAAACAATTAAAAAGGCGGCTAAAAACGATGATTTTGCGGCAAAAACGGGCTTTTTCATCTTGTACAGGACAAAGGCTTTTATTTGGACTGCAAAAGTATCAATTAAACCTTCTGAAAAAAATGATTTACCGGAATTTTGGGGCAGTTGGCACGATATCAATTGCTGCCTCTCTCAGGAAACTTTTTTAAGCAAACTACTTACTTCCACCATCGTGAAAATAAGGTAGCTCGATATAAATGTTACCACATTTCCTATTGCTTCCCCGGGTGCATCCCACACGATATAGGTTATGAGTGTCAATCCGCCAACCATCTTTAACGCGATAGACAACAAATAGAATTGTGTAAAAATCTGTGGCTGTTGAGTCTGCACTTTTAAAAGGTATGCGTATAATACCACCGTGATGAAAAAGTTAACCGCCAGAATTTCTATCCAATATGTGGGCATGGTCCACCATGCCAAAAAATTACCCGCAATAATCACGGCAGCAACGAGCGCTGCAGATAACAGGAGATAAAAAATAACACGGAACATAAATTATTCCTCTTTGTTGAGATTGCGATATAACTGATACATGATGCCACCAAAAAGCAAAAACACAAAGGAAATTAAGAACAAAGGAAACCGGAGCCCCAGGTAAGCATCTAACTTTAATCCAAGCCACGCACCTACGCCTAAGGTAATAAGCATCTGCATGCCTAAACTACTATACTTCAGAAAGGAATTAACCGGCTTTTTAGGATCTTTTTCCACGAAAAAAGAAGCCACAAATTCAACGAATCTGTGGCATTATGTTGATTGATAGATTAATTTAATTTACTCGTGCCTCCTGCGTGCGCAAAGGTTGCATTGCATTGTCACCTGTGCGAATGTCTTTGATCACAGCTCCCATTTTGCAGGTTCCATCAAATATTGCTCCCGGCTCAACTACAAGTTTGGCAGTATAAATATCTCCATGAATTTTTGCCGTAGCCTTTAAAACCAATAGTTCTGAAACTTCCAGACGACCCTTTACTTCACCTTCAATATCTGCATTCTGCGCATATATGTTTCCTTCCACATAACTGGAATGACCTAAAGCTATTTTTGATTTTGACCTGATGTTTCCCGTTACTTTGCCTTCGATGCGAATGTTGCCAAAGGTTTCAATATTGCCCTCCAACGTGGTGCCCTTGCCAATGACGTTGCTGGAGTTACTGATTTCTTCTGCTGCTTTCTTTTGTTCTTTCGATGTTAACATGATGATACGTTTAAAAAGTTACAAAATCTTCCGGATTCAAAGCGTTACCATTATACCACATTTCAAAATGCAAATGTGGGCCATCGGTTAACTCTCCGCTGTTGCCTACGATAGAGATAATTTCACCGGCATTGACAAAATTACCAACTTTTTTTAACAAACCGGCATTGTGCTTATATACTGACACAAGGTTGCTCCGATGCTGCACGGCAATTACATAGCCCGAGTCTTGTGTCCAGGAGGCCATAATCACCATACCATCGGCCAAACACTTAACAGGTTCGTTGCTTTTAGCCACGATGTCAACACCAAAATGACCTTTCTTAACATCATACTTATCTGAAATGAAACCTGTAATGGGTGTAAAGAAAAAAATCTCACCTAACTCCCGATATTTTGTAGAAGAAAGTGACACTAACTCAAATTCGTTTTTTTCAAACTCCTTTCTGAACATCGAATCAGAAGGTACTAAGTCCATATTATCTATCGCTGAATTGCGCTTATCAGCTGCGCCTAAAGTCTGTGCCGGATCAGAAAAACCACTAGAAGTATCACCGCTGAGTATTCGTTGAAAGTTCAGAATAAACATGTCTTTCTGATTTACCTCTACCGCCAGTGAGTCTACCTTTAATGCAAGTTCATAAAGTTTCTTGTTCGCTTCCATCTGTGCATGCTTGGGATCGAACCATTTTGCCAGCAATGTTTTTGACAAAAGCAGACTACCGGCAAACAAAATCAAAAACACCGCAATAGATAAAACCATCACTTTAGCATATGTAAATCCTGCGGTAGATTTCTCTTCCAGATTCTCTTCATTGCGTATTACCAACAGATATTTGGTAGTGAGTCGCTCAGATAATGTTCTTTTTGGTTTCAAATGCAGAAATTTTGGCAAAATTAGATATTCTGGTTGATTATAATATTGAATATCTGTTTTTTACGTTTGTAGACTAAATTTGGACTAGTGTCATATCCTCGATTTCTATCATTATTTCCATTCTGCGCTATTTTATTTGCGCTTATAATTATCGGGTGCTCTGTTGAGCAAAACAATGTAACGAGTAATATCTTCCATAATACCTCTGCGCACTTTAATGGATATTTTTATGCCCTTGAAAAAACAGGCGAAGTAGAACAAACTATTTTCAAAAGTCTCGATGACGACCCCAATCAGATTCTAACACTATTTCCCCGCCTCGATACTAACCTCGCCAAAACATACAGCAAAGACACCGAAGAGATTATTAAGATGGCTTCCCTTTCCATACAGCGCCATCCAAATAGTAAATGGGTATATAAAAACTATGTGCTGGTAGGCAAAGCGCGTCTTTATGATTGCGATTATCAAAATGCTATTCAAACATTCAAATACGTTAACACCAAAAGCACTGACCCCAACACACGACATTATGCGTTGATTCAATTGTTACGAACGTTTACTGAGCAAAATGATTTTGATCGTGCTGAAGAAACTTTCCGATTTCTGGAGAAAGAAAAATTAAATCGTGAAAACAAAAAAAAACTATAC
>JALOMN010000343.1 GCA_025455445.1 Cyclobacteriaceae bacterium | reverse complement strand
TCAGTAGAGTTGGGATCGTTTGGTATTACTGTAAACAATGTGTTGCCGGGCACTACCATGACGGGCCGACTGGAATCCATCATGAAAAACAAAGCTGAGAAAACCGGTAAGACGTATGAGGAAGTAAAAAATGAAATGATAGCCGAAGTGCCGGCAGGCAGAATTTCAGAACCACATGAAGTAGCTGCTGCGGTTGCTTTTTTAGCAAGCCCTGCAGCAGGATACATCAATGGCATTAACGTGCCGGTGGATGGTGGAAGGACAGGTAGTTTGTAATGAACAGATAATATGGAACAGATTCTTAATTATATCGGTGGAAAACTTTGTGCTCCCACAACAGGAAGTTTTATGAACAACATCAATCCTGCGACAGGCGCTGCCTATTCGCAGGTTGCTGATTCAGATGCTGCGGATGTGGCCCAGGCAGTGATTGCTGCAAAAGGATCATTCCAGGCATGGTCTAAAATGTCGTTGCAAAACCGAGCTGCTGTCTTGATGAAGATTGCTGATTTGATTGACAGAGATAGTGATCAACTGGCACTGGCAGAAAGTATTGATCAGGGCAAACCGGTGAAACTGGCCAAAGCGGTAGACATACCGCGCGCTTCTGCTAACATGCGGTTCTTTGCCACGGCATCCATGCATTTTGCATCCGACTCACACCTGATGGAAGGGGAAGCAATCAATTACACTACACGCACACCGGTAGGAGTAGTAGGTTGTATTTCACCCTGGAATCTTCCGCTGTATTTATTTACCTGGAAGATTGCTCCTGCTCTCGCAGCCGGATGCAGCGTAGTAGCAAAACCTTCTGAACTTACACCGATGACAGCTTTTTTGTTTTCAAAACTTTGCATAGAAGCAGGATTGCCTGACGGTGTGTTAAATATCGTGCATGGCTTAGGAAATAAAGTTGGCCAGGCTATCATCGAACATCCTGAAATCACCGCAATCTCATTTACGGGCGGAACAGTTACCGGTAAAACTATTGCTGCCACAGCCGCACCCATGTTTAAAAAACTATCACTTGAGTTAGGAGGAAAAAATCCGAACATCGTGTTTGCCGATTGTGATTTTGAAAAAGCGGTAAGCACATCCATTCAATCTTCCTTTTCAAACCAGGGCGAGATTTGTTTGTGTGGGTCGCGCATTCTCGTGGAGCGAAGTCTGTATGATAAGTTTGTGAGTGAATTTGTAAATCGTACGCGAGAACTTTTAGTGGGCGATCCTCTGGAGGAGAAAACACGAGTAGGTGCGCTTGTGTCTGAGAGTCACATGAACAAAGTGTTGGGCTACATTGAACTTGCGAAACAGGAGGGTGGAAAGATTTTATGTGGAGGTTCGCGTGTAAAAATTGAAGGCAGGTGTGAGCAGGGTTATTTTGTTGCACCCACAGTGATTGTGGGTCTCGATCAAAATTGTCGCACGAACCAGGAAGAAATATTTGGCCCCGTAGTTACCATTATGCCATTTGATAGCGAAGAAGAAGCGATCGGTTATGCAAACTCCAATGCCTATGGGTTGAGTGCTACTGTGTGGACAGAGAATTTAACACGGGCACATCGCGTGGCACATCAAATCAAAAGTGGAATCATCTGGGTAAACTGTTGGTTGCTGCGCGACTTGCGCACACCGTTTGGTGGCATGAAACAATCGGGTGTGGGTCGCGAAGGTGGATGGGAAGCGTTACGGTTCTTTACGGAGGCAAAGAATGTGTGTATAAAACTTTAATCAATTTCACATTAAAAAATTGGACATCAGAGTGATTTCTTGTCGTGCATAAAAAGAAGGAACCATTGGGAGTATCAGAAATAGAATTAGTAATGAATAAATTTCCTTCGTTGTATATGCTTTCCGAAATCTGTTGATTTGAGATAGATGTTAGTTTTCGATAGCACGCAGGTTCTTCCAACTAATTACTTCAATATTTCCTTCTCTTTTATATGTATCGTCACCACCGTAGACAATTTTTAAATTGGATTGTTTGCTGATTTTTTCCCAGAATTTTAATCCCGTTAGATATTCTGAATTCATAGTCGCCCCGGATTTAATTTCTACGGCAATTATTTCGGAGCCATTGTCAATAATAATATCCAATTCATGTCCGCTCACATCACGCCAATAATACAGATTACTTCTAAGCCCTTGATTGTATCGTTGCTTTAGAAGTTCATTCACTACAAAATTTTCAAAAAGTGGACCGCGCATGGGATGATTGGCAAGATTTTTTTCTGAGTCGATTCCCAATAAATAGGATGCTAAGCCTGTATCGTGGAAGTATAGTTTCGGAGCCTTGATTATACGCTTAGAGAAATTTTTATAAAAAGGTTGAATCAAATGCACTATGTAGCTTGCTTGCATCACTGATAGCCAGGATTGAACTGTTTTGTGATCAATACCACATTCAATGGCCAGATTGCTAAGATTTAATTGCTGACCAATTCGCCCCGCACATAAGAACATAAAGCGTTGAAAGGTGGACAAATCTGAAATGTTTTTTATTTGACGAACATCTCTTTCTACGTAAGTTCTCACATAGGATGGAAACCAGAATTTTGTATCGACATTTTCGTAAGTAACTGCGGGGTAACCACCTTTTATTAAAATGGAATTTATGTCAGAAGAATAATTTTTAATGGTTAGTAGTTCCCGGAGTGTGAAAGGCAATAAATCAAGGTAACCAATCCGACCCGCCAGACTTTGCGTTATTTTTTCCAGCATCAGAAAATTATTTGATCCAGTCAGAATGAACTTACCTCTGTTCTTACTTTCGTCTAATAGTTGTTGCAGATAATTAAATAATTCTGGAACACGGTGGGCTTCATCAATAATGGCTCCTTCTGGATATTGATTTAAAAATCCTTTCGGATCATAAAGAGCCCTTTCTTTTACCTCGGGATTTTCAAGTGAGATGTATTGCTTTTCAGGAAATGTAGTTTTCACCAACGTTGATTTTCCACTTTGCCTCGGACCAACTATTGCAACAGCCTTGAATTGCTGTGCTAGTCTTTTAAGTGTATTTTGAGCCTCACGATTAACCATGTATGATTGGGAATTGAATTCCCAAAAGTACATAATATTTATAATTTATTGATTTACTGATGTTTGGTGTGCCATAATTTTACAGAACAATGAGTTTTTTTGATATAGATCACATTTTTTTTACAATTCTGGGATACCCCATGAGCTATCTCGAATTCTTCGGGCTAATCAGCGGGGTAGTGGCCGTGATACTTTCTTCGCTGGCAAACATCTGGAGCTGGCCGCTGGGG
>JALOMN010000342.1 GCA_025455445.1 Cyclobacteriaceae bacterium | reverse complement strand
TCCGGAGAAGTATATTCAATAATCTCCGTGCACAGGTTACTTGACTTGATCGTACCTAAATGCTTCTGGTTCGACTTGCGGTTGGCCGCGTCTTTATAGAGCATGTAAGGTGTTCCTGTCTCAATCTGTGCTTCCAGAATTTCAAACCACAGATCCTGAGCTTTTACTTGTTTGCGTGCTTTTCCTTCCTTCTCATATTTCTCAAACAGACGTTCGAATTCTTCACCCCAGCAATCCGCCAGTCCGGGAGCTTCGTTAGGGCAGAAGAGTGACCACATCTCGTTGTTTTCGATACGCTTCATGAACAAATCCGGAATCCACATCGCATAGAATAAGTCGCGCGCACGCATCTCTTCTTTACCGTGGTTCTTTTTCAGTTCAAGGAATTCGAAAATATCAGCATGCCAGGGTTCAAGATAAATGGCAAAGCTTCCTTTGCGCTTGCCACCACCCTGATCAACATAACGTGCAGTCATGTCAAAGTTGCGAAGCATTGGCACAATGCCATTGGAGGTACCACCGGTTCCTTTGATGTAGGATCCTTTTGCGCGCACGTTGTGTATGCTTAGACCAATGCCACCGGCAGACTGCGAAATCTTGGCGGTTTGTTTTAAAGTATCATAGATTCCATCAATGCTGTCATCCTTCATCGTGAGGAGGAAGCAGGAAGAAAGTTGTGGCTTTGGTGTGCCTGCGTTGAACAGTGTGGGTGTGGCATGGGTAAACCACTTTTCAGAAAGCAGGTTATAGGTTTCAATCGCTGCCGGAATATCTTCGCCATGAATGCCCACGGCTACACGCATCAGCAAATGTTGCGGACGTTCTACAATCTTACCATCCACTTTCATCAGGTATGAGCGCTCCAGGGTTTTAAATCCGAAGTAATCATAGCTGAAGTCACGATCGTAAATGATAGCCTCATCCAACTCTGCTGCATTTTCATGGATTACTTTCCATGTTTCTTTTGAAATAAGCGGAGCGTTTTGACCTGTTTTCGGGTCTACATAAGTATAGAGCCGTTTCATGGTGTTGGAAAATGACTTACTGGTCACCTTGTGCAAGTTAGACACCGCAATGCGCGCGGCTAACTTGGCAAAATCAGGATGTCGGGTAGTCATCGCTGCGGCAATTTCTGCAGCCAGGTTGTCGAGTTCCTGGGTAGAAACGCCATCATACAGACCATTGATTACTTTCATCGCCACTTCTACCGGGTTGACAAAGTTGGGATCTAAACCATAGCAGAGTTTTTCTATACGGGCGGTAATTTTATCAAACTTCACGGACTCGCGGTGTCCGTCACGTTTTACTACAAGCATCTTTAAAATAGGGTTGTGTGAAAAGAAAGTTTAAAAAATGTGATCGAATGTATTAAAAATCTTCATTCAGTGAAAACTTCGGAGCAGTTTCTTTTTCAATGCTCTTCATTACACCGGCTTTTTGATACTCGGCCACACGTTTTTCAAAGAAGTTGGTTTTACCTCTCAGTGAAATCATGTCCATGAAATCAAACGGATTGGTTGCACCATAAATCTTCTTGCCAATTAATTCGTCCAACAATCTGTCGGCTACGTATTCGATATATTGTCTCATTTGCTCAGCATTCATACCAATCAGGTTAACTGGCAATGCATCTGTCACAAATTCTTTTTCAATCTCCACCGCATCTTTGATAATCTCAATCACATTTTCTTCGGGGAGTTTATTCACCACATGTTTGGTGTAAAGATGGCAGGCAAAATCACAATGCAAGCCTTCATCTCTTGAGATCAGTTCGTTAGAGAAACTTAATCCGGGCATGAGCGCGCGTTTCTTCAACCAGAAGATCGAACAGAATGATCCAGAAAAGAAAATACCCTCCACCGCAGCAAATGCAATGAGGCGTTCCTGGAAGCTTCCTTTTGAAATCCAACGCAATGCCCAGTCTGCTTTTTTCTTTACGCAATCCATCGTGTCGATGGCGTGAAAAAGTTTGTCTTTCTCTTTGGGATCTTTCACGTAGGTATCGATCAGCAACGAATAGGTTTCAGAATGAATGTTTTCAATGGCTATCTGAAAGCCGTAGAAAAATTTGGCTTCGGTATATTGCACTTCTCCTACAAAGTGTTCGGCCAGGTTTTCGTTTACAATACCATCGCTGGCTGCAAAGAAGGCAAGCACGTGTGTGATAAAATGGCGTTCGCCATCATTTAAGTTTTGCCAATCCTTTAAATCCTGACTTAAATCAATTTCTTCTGCCGTCCAGAAACTGGCCTCTGCCTGTTTATAAAATCTCCAGATATCATGGTGAACAATAGGAAAGAGCACGAATCTGTCTTTGTTCTCGCGCAGGATGGGTTCTTCAGATAAAAATTGACTCATTGTAGAATATTTTAAAGTTAACTATATAGATGTTTATCAAAGCAAACAAACACTTCCACGCTGCATTGGTTTACCTGATTTTATTTTCATTAAAACTAAGTTTACGGTGCAAGGCATTCGATTGCGATACACCATCGACAAATATTCGAAATGATGAACGAAAAACAAAGCCCGTTTTTTAGTCAAACTTTCCACATGGCAATGTAAATTTCATGTAAGTATTTGGTAGATAGTTGCTTTAATTTTTTTTGGTCAATTAAAGGATGAGATAAAAAAAATCACTTTTTTTTATTTTCAATTTTACTTCAGTTTTTGTTTACTGAACGCTTTGATATGTTGATGTTTTTATAGGTGTAATTTTTCGGGAGATAATCGTCAGGAAAAATCGTTTCATTCATTCACCGAGGCGTTCACCTGAATACGGATCTGGTTACTAGAAATATCTTTCTCTTATCATTTAAAGTCGACACACCATTTTGAATCTCAAACCATTAGCAATGAGGTATGCTATGATTTTTTAATCACATATTTATATAAGAGAAAAATATGAACTGAAAAAGAGGTTGTGGATGAAATTCCAATCGTGTCGTTTGACAGAAGCGATGTCAGAAGTTTGAGTGCAGGTGTTGCTACTGATGAAAAAGTTTTTGAGCGCTTGTCATCAATGTGAGTTTGTTATTCGAAGAATGTAATTGTGTGCTTTGTAGGCTTAAAAGGGAAAATCTGAAGTTAATGTGATGCACATTTAGTGCGTAAAATTGGCCTGAATGGGCATTTAAGCGACTTTTTACAATTTTCAGCTAACCTTTTGTTTTTAAAGGAGGTAACTCTATCTTTGCACTCCATTTTTAAAAATCATAAGCATGTACGCAGTAGTAGACATTGCAGGAAAACAGTTTAAGGTGGCTAAAGACCAATATATTTACGCTCCGCGGATGGCAGGAGAGGCTGGTGCAAACGTATCGTTTGACAAAGTTCTTCTGGTAGACAACAACGGAACCGTAGAAGTTGGCGCCCCTACTGTAAAAGGTGTGAAAGTATCTGGTAAGATTCTGGAACACGTAAAAGGTGACAAAGTGCTCATCTTTAAAAAGAAACGCAGAAAAGGCTATGCCAAGAAGAATGGTCATCGCCAGCAGTTTACCAAGGTGCAAATTGAAAGCATCGGATAACCAATTTTGAATCTTAAATTTTGAATTAAGTTATGGCACATAAAAAAGGCGAAGGTAAAGTAAAGAACGGCCGCGAATCGGAAAGCAAACGATTAGGAATAAAGGTATTTGGTGGTCAGAAAGTGATTGCCGGAAACATCATCGTGCGCCAGCGTGGCACTAAGCACAACCCGGGAAGAAATGTAGGTATGGGTAAAGACCATACGCTGTTTGCATTGACCCCAGGCGTAGTTGTGTTTAAAAAAGGAAAAGCGAATAAGTCATTCGTTTCAGTAGAAGCATTGGCTTAATTAGATAATCACATTATTAAAGAAAGGCATCCCCCTAAGGATGCCTTTTTTGTTGCCCGATGGTTTTTGATATCATCATTAAAGCGAGGCTGTCTCAAAAGTCTCGTTGTCATCGCGGGCTTTGACCCGCGATCCCGTTTTGTGCATGCATAACGGGATTCCGGCTCAGGGCCGGAATGACAATTCAATATTATCTGACTTTTGAGACAGCCTCTACAGGTTTGTGTCATCACAATGGTCTACACCTGCTTCAAAAACCAAAATTTATTCTTGAAGAGATGATTTTTACACAATTAAAACATGTGTTAGGCTATTGATAACAGTTTAGTAAAACAGTGTTAAAAAAAGCCTTTCAATCGATATTTCTGCTTACAGTATTGTTTTTGATGGCAAAATCAACCCAGTGCCAAATAAAAAATTACAAAAATTTTATTCTGAAGTATTTACTATTAGCCGGTAACCTCCTACTTTAGCAACTTGTATTAACCTAAATAATAACTAAACCTTAACCTATGAAGAAGTTTTTACTGTTATGCTTCTCATTCGTTTTTGTGCTCAGTGCCTGGGCACAGGATCGGGTGGTTTCGGGTAAAGTATCGTCTGCGGAAGACGGTTCCTCTTTACCTGGAGTGAATGTGGTTCTGAAAGGAACTACGAATGGAACGGTTACCGATGCCAACGGTAGCTATAGACTCACAGTACCATCCTCTGGTGGTAGCCTGGTGTTCTCATTTATTGGCCTTCAAACTCAGGAAGTAGCCATCGGAGATCGCTCCGTGGTGGACATTGCCCTTGGTTTGGATGTGCAGCAATTGACCGAAGTGGTTGTAACTGCTGTGGGTATTGAACGTGAGAAAAAAGCGCTTGGCTATTCTGTAGCCGGAATCAGCGCAGATCAAATTTCTCAGCGTTCTGAAGTTGACCCGCTGCGTGCGCTGCAAGGCAAGATGCCTGGTGTGAATATCGTTGCGGGTGGTGGTGCTCCTGGTCAATCAACCAAGATCAACATCCGTGGTGCATCTTCACTTACCGGTAACACTCAGCCTTTATTTGTAGTGGATGGTATTCCATTCGATAACTCAGTAAACGGTTCAGGTGGTTCTTCAGAAAACACCGTGTTCTCAAACCGCGCATTTGATATCGACCCTAACAACATTGAGTCTATCTCAGTATTGAAAGGTGCGGCTGCTTCTGCGCTCTACGGTTCACGTGCAACCAACGGTGTGGTGGTTATCACTACCAAGGCTGGAAAGAAAAACACCAAGAAGGGCTTAGAGATCACATATAATGGTTCATTGAACTTTACTGACATTGC
>JALOMN010000341.1 GCA_025455445.1 Cyclobacteriaceae bacterium | reverse complement strand
GCAACTTTGCCATGACGCATTACCAACACTACGCTACCGGCCATTTTCTTATCGTTCGCATAGGATTGAAAGACATTGGTGAGTCGCTGGAGTCGCTCTTGTGAAAAGCCAAGCTCCTCTGGTTTGCCCACAGGAAGATCCTGAGCAAAAATAGTAGTTACAAAAGTTAAAAATAGAACGAGGAATAGCGCACTGTGAAGTTGATGGCGTTTCATAATAGAAGATTTAATCACTCTATATTAAAAATGATTGAGACCAATTCAAAACAGATAATTGATGATCGGCTATTCTATTCTCTCGCCTTTAAAATGATTCCAGCCCTGAGCAGAAATTGGCACTACCGTTTGCTGCTTTGATATCATTACATTCTGATTGGCATTGTCATGCATATGCCCAATGAAATGTATGTCTGGGTGATTTTTCAGCTTCTCAAAATCAGCAGGTGAAATCGTAAACAGCAATTCATAGTCTTCGCCTCCGTTAAATGCACAGGTAAGGGGGTCAAGTTTAAACTCGATGGCTGTCTCATAGGTGAGATTATCGATTGGAATTTTTTCTTCAAAAATTTTCACTCCTAATCCCGAATTCTTGCTGAGATGCAGAAGTTCAGAGGCCAGGCCATCAGAAATATCGATCATGGAAGTGGGCATACAATTTTTATCAGCCAATTCATGAATAATATCCATGCGCGCTTCGGGCTTCAACTGTCTACCTACAAGATATTCGTATCGTTCAAGGTCGGGCTGCATTTCAGGATTGGTGAGAAATACCTGTTTCTCTCTTTCCAACACTTGCAAACCCATATACGCTGCGCCCAAATCACCTGTCACACAAATGATATCATTTGCTTTTGCGCCACCACGCGTAGCTATTTTTTCTTTCGCTGCGCGACCTATTGCGGTAATTGAAATGACCAGTCCGGAAACGGAAGCAGATGTATCGCCACCCACTAAATCAATGTTGTAATTGGTGCAGGCAGCTCGGATGCCTTCATACAATGCATCCACGGCTTCGACCGAAAAGCGATTGCTAATGGCAAGACTGATCACAATCTGTTCGGGTCTCGCATTCATTGCCGCAATGTCTGATACATTTACTGCCACAGCCTTATAGCCCAGGTGTTGCAATGGCATGTACGATAAATCGAAATGAACTCCTTCCAGCAGCATGTCGGTAGAAACCAGGATCGATTCATCACCACCCCGGAGTATTGCTGCATCATCGCCAATACCTTTTTGTGTATTTGCATTTGTAATTGGAAAGTGCGCATGAATGCGATCGATTAAACCGAATTCGCCCACGGAAGAAATTTCTGTACGCTTTTCACTCATATCAAAATCTTAAGGCTGCAAAAGTACAATTACGAATGAGATAGTTTGGGGTGCTATTTCTTTTCCTGGCACAATTCAACCAAAACACCGTTGGTGGTTTTAGGATGCAGAAAAATAATTTCTTTGTTATCGGCTCCGGGTTTTGGTTTTTCACCCAGCAGCGAAAATCCATTTTCACTCAACTCAGACATCTTTTCCTGGATGGGATCTGCTTCAAATGCCAGATGGTGGATTCCTTCGCCCTTCTTTTCAATAAACTTAGCAATGGGCGAATCGGGCCGGGTAGCTTCCAGCAATTCAATTTTTATCCCGCCCACTTCAAAAAAAGAGGTGCGCACCCCTTCCGAAGCTACTTCTTCAATTTTATAATGTGGTTTTCCCAGCAGTTTAGCAAAAAGTGCATTCGATTGGGAAAGGTCTTTCACCGCGATACCGATATGTTCTAACTTCTTCATAACCATCAATTGGGTAGGTTTTATTAATTTTGATAGAAATTTGAGAAACTTTTAAGCCTAAAAGAAAGTTTTAACCAACGAAATGTCGAAAATCAACTTAGAAAGCAGCAGCGATATGCACGTAGAAGCCGCCCGTGTGCAGCAACAGATTAAAGATTATCTGGGCCTGCGCTCCAGCGACCTGATGTTTGAATATACTGTGCACGATGGTAAAACCAAACTGGACCTGATTACGATCAATCCAAGGCATAATCAATCCTTTTTATTGAACTCCGTGACCGGAAGCGATAAAGTAGATGCGCTGAAAAAAATGTGGGACTATGTTCAGAATTTTAAAGAAAAAGAAAACTCTTATACCATTCAGTGGGTAACTAAAAGCGACAGTGAGTTGCATACTTCCTATTTTCGGGCGAGCAACATTCTGGATGCGCTCGAAAAATTATATTATGGCCGCGACCGGAACACAATTACTGTGTTTAGTGTTGTATTAAATCCAATATCTTAGAAACTATGATTACTGTAACTGATAAAGCTAAAGAACGCATCATCAATTTGCGCCAGGAAGAAGGCAAATCTGACAACCACAACATCCGTGTTTCTGTAAGAGGCGGAGGTTGTTCGGGTTTAATGTATGACCTGGGTTTTGATGATCAGATTAATCCGGTTGACCAGGTTTTTGAAGACAAAGGCGTTAAAATTTTAGTGGATAAAAAAAGTCTGCTATATCTCTTAGGCACTACACTTGATTTCTCTGATGGCCTCAACGGAAAAGGGTTCCAGTTTATCAATCCGAATGCATCACGCACGTGCGGATGTGGTGAGAGCTTTTCTGTATAAGTGAATTTCAGAAAGTATTTAGTTGTATTTTTTTTTAGCCTTCCAGTTCTGGCAAGCGGACAGGAAATTGTTTCACAAGAGTGGTTTTATTGGGTTCGGTTTTATAACCAATTTAATTTTATCAAGCCATACACACTTCACATTGAACTTGATACGCGCAGGTATTTAAATAACTCAAGTCAATCACAGTTTTTTACTCATATTCATGTACACAGAAGTATTAAGCCGTGGCTGGATGTAGCGCTCGGTTTTAATTATAACGTAACCAAACTGCCAACCTCATCCGGACTTAAAGTACCCGAATTAAGACCCTGGCAGGAATTCACCATATTCACCGCACAAAAAAGAAAATGGCCCTTCATTTTTCGCTATCGGCTTGACGAACGTTTTATCCATCATCACAACCAAACTGAATTGACGGATGGCTATCGCTTCAATCTCCGTCACCGGTTTAGGGTAGGAACCAGCACTAAGTTGGTAAATTTTAAGGATGACAAGAATCTTACATTACGATTCTATAATGAAATCATGCTGAATACAGGTGATGTGCCGAGAGCATTCGATCAGAACAGATTAAGTGCCTCGTTGGAATATCAGTTCAATAAAAAATGGTCGGTGGAGAGTGGATATATTAATATTCTTCAACCTAAAACAAATAGCGAATATTTC
>JALOMN010000340.1 GCA_025455445.1 Cyclobacteriaceae bacterium | reverse complement strand
TGGCTTCCATTCGTGCTATATAACGTCCACCGACTTTCATATCGTTAGTGGCTGTCGGACAATGCCAACTTGGGTCGGCAAAATTCCATTTAGTTATGTGTTCAGGTTGCGTATAATAGTCCCAAACTTTTTGCTTTTCTGCTGAAACTGTCACTTTAACTGTTATCTTTTCTTGTCTCATAAATTTATTGTTGTATTTGTGTTGGGTCGGTAAACATGATTTCCCATTGATGCCCATCAAGGTCTGCGAAACAGTCGTAATACATCCAGCCGTGGTCTGCACTTTCTCGGTATCGCGTGGCTCCGTTATTAAGAGCAAGTTTTACAATTTTATCAACTTGTTCTCTGCTGTCCACTTCAATTGCTGTCAAAACTTGTGTTGTTGTGCCGTCTGAAATGGGTCTGTTTGTAAACGTGCTGAACATTTCGTGAGTGATTAGCATTGAATACATAAGTCCGTCATTAAGAATCAAACATAATGCCCTGTCGTTAGAGAATTGTTCGTTAAACGAAAAACCGAGTTTAGTCCAAAAATTCCTTGTCTTGTTAAGGTCTTTTATTGGAAGATTTACAAAGATTGATTTTACTTTCATTTTATGTTGTTGATTGTCGTCTTAAAATTGGGCTAACTTATTTATAAGGATGATTTTACCATCAATATCCACCCATATTGGCTAGCTAAAGATGATTTTTACCCTTCTTTAAAAATACTGCTTTTACTTAAAACGTCATCATAACTCTTCCGTTGCAAGTGTCTTTCACCGACAATTTTATTCCAATCAACTTTACCTTAGGTGAGCTATGTTTACTTATTGTTTTTCACAGAACTTTCTGAGTATGAAGTTTATTCTGCACAATCCATTCAGCTACTAACAAGTTGGGCACCCAACAGAGCCAGGCAATCACCAGGTAGCTATCCATAAATTTCATTCCAAAGCCAAATTGAAAGAGCGGAAGCCAAATTCGCAACGTAACTGCCGCGAAGGTCAATGCATAACTGCGAATCATCCAGTGTTCGTGGGCAATGATATCTTTTTTTCTGATTGAAATGTAAGCTCGCACGGTAGTAAAAAGCCAGAGCACAGCCAAACTTCCAAAACCTAATGAAGCAATTAAACCACCGGTTGCATAGAATGCTAAATACAATCCTGCAAAGCCACTTAGTATAAAAGCAAAGAAATAAATCTTACCAACCAAGCGATGTGTATTCAGGTACTTCATTCTCCATTTCTTGCTAAACTGCCACCACCCCACGAGTAAGGCAACTCCGCCAAAAATGATGTGCTGATAAAATTGAAACTTCCAGTAACTATTGGTAAGTACTTCAGCCGGTTTGCTGCTCAATAAACCTTGCGACATGTCGAACAGGAGATAGGTGGCAGGATATAAGCCGATGCATACTGCACAAAATATAAATAGCCCCCACTGAAAATTTTTCATTGCGGTGTATGAATTTGGATTATCAGCAAATAAACTACTTTTTGAGTTTGTGTAATGATTTGTCTTCAATCAAATCGATTTCACCTTTCTCATAGATCACATTGGAACGACCTACAATGAGCGGATCTACTTTGCCAATCATGGCTACATCTTTATTGCTGTATGGTATTTTGTGAAGCACATAGCGCATGGCATTTAACCGCGCACGCTTTTTACAATTTGATTTTACCACTGTCCAGGGCGAATCCGATGTGTCGGTATGGTAAAACATCTTTTCTTTTGCGTCAGTATATTCTTTCCATTTATCCAGGGATGCTTTATCAATAGGAGAGAGTTTCCACTGTTTAAGTGGGTGTGTTTTTCTGTCTTTAAATCTGCGTCTTTGTTCTTCCTGGCTTACAGAAAACCAGAATTTAAATAGAATAATACCGCTGCGCACCAGGTTGCGTTCAAATTCCGGGGCCTGCCGCATAAATTCATTGTATTCATCTTTCGTGCAAAAGCCCATTACTTTTTCTACTCCGGCACGATTATACCAGGAGCGGTCGAACATCACAATCTCGCCATTAGTAGGTAAATGTTTTACATAGCGTTGAAAGTACCACTGACCACGTTCTTCATGGGTGGGTTTTTCAAGTGCCACCACTCTCGCACCACGTGGATTAAGATGTTCCATCATGCGCTTAATTGTACCACCTTTTCCGGCTGCATCTCTACCTTCGAACAGGATGATAATTCTGCTGCCGGTTTCTTTCACCCACGCCTGAAGTTTCAATAACTCAACCTGCACATTGTATTTCTGAAACTCATAGTTTTTGCGCGACATTAAATATTTATATGGATAGCCACCATCCTGCCAACCATCTGCTAGTTCAGTGTCTCGCGTGAGGCGCGAGGGCTTGAAGTTGAGTTCTTCTTTGAGAATTTTCAGTAAAAGAGTTTTTTCTTCTTTCGGGAAATTAGCCAGGTATGTTTTGACAATTTCAGTTTTGTTGCCAGGCTGTTCGAACTTATTTTTTAATGCGGCTGCTTCGCTGTTAAGTTTTGCCCTCAATCGTCTGTTTACGGTTTGAGCTCTCGCTACTTCAGGAGTATCACCTTTGATAATGTCGCCTTCATTCGATTTTCCCGACTGATGCTTCAATGCGATGGTTTCACTTATGATGGAATTTTTCTTAGCCATAGTTCTTAAAATTTTGCATTGATAAAGATACTTGCCTTATTGATTAATTTCATATAAACAGTATAAGCCTTGATATGATTTTTATCATAATTTAGTTAATCATAACGAAACTATTCGCTTGTAGATTTTATTTTCTGTGATACAGAAATGTATCAGTCTCTATTTTACCATCTTTCTCATGTTCTAAAACCGCAAGCAGCGAGTCAGTATTTTGTCTTTCATAGATCAACCTGGTTTTCTTGTCAGCAGATTCAAATACCGCACGGTTATCTTTCAATATCGTTAAAGGATATTCATATGGTTTATCTTTTTCTTCCCAGGCAATATTACCCCGATCAAAGTGCCGAAGCTTCATCACAGGCACTCCGCTTGTCGATTGTTCAATAACAATAAATTCATAAAACAATGCTTTACCGTCTTTCACACAACGAAAGGCACACATCATATTATCGCCCATCGGTTCACCCCAATATTCCTCCAAATCGCCCCATTGCATGTTTCCAATCCATAAACCAGACATAAAATTTAATTGTGAAAGCTCGGCTTTTACTTGTGCTTGTGTAGTAATCGATAGAGCGAGAAAGAGTGTAAGTAATAGGTGTTTCATTTTAAAGGGATTATAAATATGAAGATACTTAATTGGTAGTTTAAAATACTTAATGCAGGTAGCAGAATGCAA
>JALOMN010000036.1 GCA_025455445.1 Cyclobacteriaceae bacterium | reverse complement strand
AGGGCTGTGATAAGCGTAGACGGAATGACTGCCGACTGGGCGCATCTGCCGCATGAATTTTTAAGTGAGGTATCTTCTGATATTATTAATAAGGTAAAAGGGGTAAATCGGGTTGTTTATGACATTAGTTCGAAGCCACCGGCAACTATCGAATGGGAATAGCGGCTTAATATTTGTTTGAGTATATTGCCCAATCGTCACGCTTTATGATTCAAAGAAGTTTTCAAATATTCACATCCTGGACTTTTGTTGTCTGTGTATTTGTGTGCCTGAGTATTTCTGCCAATGCTCAGGACTATAAAAAGAAGTATGAAAGTGCAAAGGCGTTATTTGATGCAGGAAGTTACAGCGCTGCGATGGTCGCATTCAGACCACTTTCCGTGTACGATAAGAATAATCATTACAGCGAATATGCATCCTATTATTATGCAATGTCTGCCTATCGCTTAGGATATGCCACGGTTGCCAAAGACCAGTTCATACAATTAAAAAAACTCTACCCGCAATGGGAACAAATTGATGAGGTAAATTACCTTATCTGCAAAATCTATTTTGAACAGGGTGAATATTTTCAGGCTATGTACATTGCAAGTCTTATTAAGACCCCTGGTTTCGAATCAGATTTAACTAATCTGAAGAGACTAAATCTCGCTAAGATTGATGATATAGAAACTTTGCGAATGATGTGGGAAGAACATCCTTCGGATGCGGAAGTTGCCCGAGTATTAGTAAAACGGATGTCGCTATTACCCTCCGCAGAGCAGGACAAAGCATTAATCGATTCACTCATCACGTTATTTAATTTTTCGCGCGAAGAAGTTATCGCAGTTGAGAGTAAAAAACCTTTATTAAAGGAATCTTATAACCTTGGCTTGATAATGCCATTTCTCGCGAATACGCTTGATCCTTCACCAGTAAAGAAACGCAATCAATTGGTATTGGATTTGTATCAGGGAATGCAGTTCGCGGCTGATTCCCTGGCGAAGACTGGAATAAAGTTACAATTGCTTGCGTATGACAATGAGCGCAATATAAATACAACACGCAACTTGCTCAATGAGGAAGAACTTAAGCAACTTGATTTATTGATTGGTCCGATTTTTCAGGAAGAGGCAAAACCGGTACAAGAGTTTGCAAAGACGAATAAAGTAAATCTATTGGTAAGTCCATTATCGAGCAATTCAGAACTGGCATCATTTAATCCGAATAGTTTTCTGTTTCAACCCAGTCACGAAAGAATAGGGTTACATGCTGCAGAGTTAGCCTTTAATAAGTCAACAAAGAAAAGTTGTATGGTTTATTATGGAGAGTCTGCAAAGGATTCTGTGTTGGCATTTAATTTTATTGCGAGGGCGAAAGAATTAAATATGCAGGTGACGCTGGTGCAGCGGGTTTCTATTGAATCAACAGGTTCAATTCTTAGCAGGCTTGCCACCGCTACTGAATTTGATGAATGGAAAAACCCACTTCAGTTTTCATTAAAGAAGGATAGTATCGGTTGCATCTTTGTAGCGTCTTCAAATGAGTTGGTATATTCTAAAGTGATTAATAGTGTGGAGGCACGCAAAGATTCAACACTGGTGATTGGTCTTGAAAGTTGGCTCAATGAATCATCTGTTGATTATTCAAAATATGAACGTATAAGAGTGGCGCTGGCCTCGCCTAACTTTACCTCTCTTTCCAGTCCTGCGGTTTTGGATTTTCGTAAGCGTTATATCAGCCGGTATGGTGTGTTACCAACTGATTACTCTGCAATCGGGTATGAATTCGTGATGGTTATTGGTAAAATACTAAGTCAATACGGAGCTAATTTTCTTGATACCATGGCACAAGGAGATTTTGTGGAAGGTGTACTCATGCAAGGTTTCAAAATGTCAGCACAGCGCGATAATGAGCTCGTTCCATTTGTGATGCTAAAAAAGGGGCAGCTAAAAGTGGTGGACTATGAAACGAAATAAGGATCATCCCACCTGCACACAACAAATTTTACAGTTGATTCTCATTTAATTTAGTGTGAAATAAGCAGTTTTTACTATTTTTAAGTGATATATGAAACTTAAAGGTCTCTTTACGTGCACACTCATCATCCTTTCCGGAGCTTGGTTTTCACATTTACATGCACAGACTGATGCTGAACCAAGTTATGAAACGATGTACGATGAGCCTTATAATATCAATAAATTATACCTTGCTTTCCAGCCCTTATACGGTGAATTATTTGCTACCAATGTAAATGCTGGTTTTGGTTTAGAAGCAGAATATTATCACGGCACAAAATTTAATCTGAAGGCTCATACACGTAAAACGTACAGCAGTAAATTTTTTGATTTTAATCGCGAACTGGCATTAAAAAATTCGTCCGTATCTAATACGCCTGAGATATTCAATTACTTTGAACTAGGGGGAACCTACCACATCAGTGATTTTGATGTTTACTCCAAAACAAAATTTTTACTGATTCCTGCAGCGGATTCAAAAAAGCAACGAGTGCCTACCGCCTATCCGGGTATGATGGAGGTTTCCGGTAAGCTTAGAAAAATTATTGGTGCACGCGCAGGGGCTATTATCTGGAATAGCACAATGGATGTAAACCGAACCCTGGAAGATCAGGGATTGAGTAATTCAGATTTGAAAAATTCAAACAATGAATCTTTGCAGGATGCCATCGGCAGTAATCAACAAATCAATGTATTTTCAAATATTTACGCTACCAACATATACGTTGGAGGTTCACTTGCACTTATACGCAACATGGCAGTAGATTTTGAAGGTTATTCACAGGGATTGGAAGACGGAATATTTACTGTCTTCTTCGACCTTATGTATGCACCCTCTTTGAGAATTGATCCTATTGTGTACAATGATATCGAGTATGCAAGTTCTCCCATAAAACTAAGCACTTTTGGCGCCAGGCTGGGTGCTGAAGGAAAGTTCAACCGTAAATTGGGTTGGGGATATGGTGGTGAATTAGGGTACAGACCTTCCATAAGCGGAAGTGGTTTCTTTGCGATGTTCAAGATATCCTTCCCGGTTTATAGTTCTGATCTTAAAAAGAAAGAGAAAGACACGGAATAATAAATTTTTTCTGTGCACAACTTACTCATCAAGAATATAAAAGGACTCGTTCAGGTTCGCTCGAAAGCACCTGCTTTTGTCAGTGGTACCGCAATGAATGAGTTACCCATTTTAAATGATGCCTATGTGTTACTTAAGGATGGTTTGATTCATTCTTATGGCAACATGAGTGAACTTTCTTCTGAAGCGCATACAACGCATGTTATCGATGCATCTGGTCGATTTGTATTTCCATCCTTCATTGACTCGCATACTCATTTGGTATTTGCCGCTACCAGGGAGGAAGAGTTTGAGATGAAAATTAAAGGTGCGAGTTATGAGGAGATTGCCGCAAGAGGTGGCGGCATTCTTAATTCTGCAAAAAAACTTCAGGCTCTTTCGGAAGACGAGCTTTTTGAGTGTTCGGTACCGAGAGCCCGGGAAATTATCCGTTATGGTACGGGTGCTGTTGAGATTAAAAGCGGATATGGACTCACCACCAAAGACGAATTAAAGATGCTGCGTGTGGCGAAACGAATTGGTAAAGATACTCCGTTAAAGGTGAAGACCACCTTTCTTGGTGCCCATGCAGTGCCATCAGGGTATACAAAAGAAAAATATATCGCACTAATATTGAATGAAATGCTGCCGGCTGTTGCCGAGGAGAATTTAGCTGACTACATCGATGTATTTTGTGAGAATGGTTTTTTTAGTCCTGATGAAACCGAGAAAATAGTAGAAGCGGGAAAAAAATATGGTTTGATTCCCCGACTTCATGCGAATCAATTGAATCGCTCAGGTGGAGTGGAAGTAGGAGTAAAAACACACGCGATTAGTGTTGACCATTTGGAAAACATTGGCGATGAAGAAATTCAATTACTTAAGGGAACCACCACCATGCCTGTGTCACTTCCGGGTGCGGCCTTCTTTCTCAATTTACCGTTTACACCGGCACGTAAAATAATTGATGCTGGCTTGCCCATTGCAATTGCCAGTGACTATAATCCCGGTAGTGCACCCAGTGGAAGTATACCTATGATGTTATCGCTGGCTTGCATAAAAATGCGATTGACCCCACAGGAGGCGATTAATGCAGTAACCATTAATACCGCATACACATTAGGACTTTCTGAATCACACGGAACAATTACACCGGGGAAGGTGGCTAATTTATTTATAACTGAACCGATGAATTCTATTTCATCCATACCCTATCGTTTTGGATCGAATCCCATCGCTAGTGTGATTTTGAATGGTAAATTAATTGCACTATAATGCGGTCATTAACAGACTTTAATTAATGGCATCTTCGCATTACATTGAACCTTTCCTGCGCGATGTACCTGATTTTCCAAAGCCGGGTATTCTTTTTAAAGACATTACACCCTTATTATCAAATCCTGCAGCACGCACCCGGGTGGTAGAAGATATAGTGAGCCATTATGCCTCGCAACACATTGAAGCATTGGCTGCGGTGGAGGCTCGGGGTTTTATTTTCGGTTCTCTTTTGGCAGATGCCTTGAAGGTGCCTTTTATTCCGGTTCGCAAATCTGGCAAATTGCCATTTCATAAGATTCAGGAAAGTTACTTGTTGGAATATGGAGAGGCGTCAATCGAAATGCATAAAGATGCGATTCTTCCTGGTACTCGTGTGCTTATTCATGATGATTTGCTGGCAACCGGTGGTACTGCCGCGGCAGCCGGAAACATGATAAAAAAATTGGGTGGAGTGATTGGTGGATTTTCCTTTATCATAAATCTGGGGTTTTTGCCTGGTGAGAAAGTATTGATTGATTCGTTTGGTGTAAAACCTCATTATCTGGTTACTTATTAAATTTAGGTAACCTTTGTGGGTCTGTTCTGTTATAATGTCACCATGACTGATTTTGTGAGTATACCTATGTTTCCCCTCTCTATTTTTCCTTTACCCGGAGAAATGGTACCCCTGCATATTTTTGAACCCCGATATCGTCAACTACTCGAAGATGCGGAATCCAGAGATTTTTCATTTGGAATATATTTCAATCATAAATCAAATACTGAAAAACTGGGTTCGCTGGTAAAGCTAGAGAGTGTAATCAAGCGATATAAAACTGGTGAATCAGATATTATTGTAAGGTGCATTGATATTTTTACGATGGATAAATTATTTCGCACCTACAAAGATAAACTGTACCCGGGTGGATTAGTGGCATGCAGGCAACTTGACATTCACAAGCCGATGTCTGAAAAATTAAAGTCTCATTTTGATGAATATCATCAGAGTTTGAAGATTGCAAAAAATGACGCTCATAATTCTATGTATGATGTGGCAAATGAATTGGGCTTTGATTTTGCAGAGAGGTTACGCTTTGTGAATTATTCTGAATCACAACAGGAATCATTTCTTATCTCACGCATTAAGTATCACGTGCAGCTTTTAACACATGTAGAAAAAGCTAGAGACGTATTTCATTTGAATTAGTTTCAAAACTATTCTTTTATCCATTTTCTGAATCTATCACACGTCAAACAACGTTAGTGGGCAGTTCCTAATAAATTTATTCTCAAAAAAATATTCACGATATATTAACATTAGTTAACCAATGGCATGCAACATTTGAGTTGACTAAATCGTCATAAGGGCAAAACAAAAAATTATGAAGAAAATTAGTTTTGCTCTGGTGGGTGTGCTATTTAGTACACTGGTGTTCGCTAATGGTACAGATGAGCCTTCGATCGCTAAGGCATCTGTTGCGGTTTCAAATTCTGCTGGTTCCTCATTGTTTAAAGTATTCTATCAGGCTGATTTAAAGTCTGACGTTAAAATTTCAATTCTTGATAAATCCGGAAATTTGATCTTCACTGAGAAAATTAAAAGTACGGATGGATTCGTAAGACCTTATAATTTTGAAAAACTTAGTTGGGGTGAATATGAAATTGTATTCGAAACGAATGATGGTAAAAAGTCACAACTGGTAACTTTTCAAGGTGTTAAAATTGAAAAGTACGTAACTATTACAAAGCTTGCCGAGGAAGGTAAATACTTACTGACTGCAAGATCTAAAGAAATTGATAACATCAATGTAAACATCTTTAATCAAAACAATGAGCTTGTTTTTAGTGAAGACAAAAAGGTTGATGGTGAATTTGCACAGGTACTAAATCTTAAAAAGTTAAAGACATTTACGATTGAAGTTACCGATAGCGAAGGATTACTGAAGTCATACAGATATTAATTCCTTCAAAGCCATTCTAGCAGGCTTTATGATCTACATAGAGCCTGTTTTTTTTATTTAAGAGTGCAATCGATTTAGTATCATTTTTAGCAGAATTTGATTTTTGTTGGTGTCTAACTCATTGTTTTCACGCGATTGCTGTCATATTTTTTTATGCAAATAAACCGCAAACGATTTTTTGAGTAAAAACTCAACTTTACTTACAACGAACATCCTTCGTGTAACTACGCCCGTACATTTGCATTGAAAACAAAACAAACTATGAAAACAAAATTTATTGTAAGCGCCCTGTTTGTGGCATTGATTGTGGGAGCAGCTGTAGCAGCTGATCCTGTAAAGCCCACTGTAATGGTGGTTAACCAAAAGGAATCTGGTGTTTTTAAAATCATTTACAAAGGCGATAAGGTAGCCAAAGTAACCATGAAGATTTATAATGACCAGGGTTCAGTAGTGTTTAATGAAACCGTATCAGGTGTGGATGGTTTCATTCGTCCTGTTAACTTTAATGGCATGGCTCCGGGTGAGTATACGATTGAAGTAAACAGCGGTAAAGACAAGGAAACTCAGAAAGTTAAATACACTGTTGAAAACGCGGTTAGCATGGTACATCTTGCTAAAATTGCAGATACAGAAAAGTATTTGCTGGCTGTTGCCAAGTCTGGTAATGAAGAACAAATCAATGTTAAGATTTATGACGGTGATAGTAACATCGTTCATAATGAAACATTGGTTGTAAAAGGTGATTTCGGTCTGGTATACAACCTGAAAAATGTAGCGGGTTTACCTACATTTGAAGTGACCGATAAAACCGGTAATTCTAAAGTAATCCGCTATTAATAGTAGCACACCAAAAAAAATGGGCCGCAAATGCGGCCTTTTTTATTGCTTGTCTTTTTTATTTTCTTCTTTTGCTTTAGCCTTTTCCTGGTTCTTGAAATATTTTTTTGTTAAAAAGCTGCTTTTAAGTGCTTCCATATTCTCATCAAACTTTGCAGTGCCTTCACTTAAATTATGAATGGTATTCTTTAGATCTTTAGCCATGGTAGTGTCTGAGATTAGTGTATTGAGCGTGCCTTGTTCGGTATTCAAGCGATGGATGAAGGTGCGCAAACTGTCTGTACTTACCTGTATGTTGGCAGATGCCTGTTGCAATTCTTTCATGGTTTTCATCAGCTGGCTTGCGGTTAAGGTATCTCTCAGCAGATAGCCTGCCAGCCCTCTACCACTGTCTATTTCAGACGCCATAATTTGAACATCACCCAGTAATCTATTTGTTTTTTCAGTGGCACTTCTAAGATTTTGTATGGATAAATATAATTGATGACTAAGTGCGGTGTCATAAACCAATGAACTGATAGTTCCCTTACCATTTCTTATATCTTCAACCAATTCTACCAGATCATGTGTTAAGATGGCTGCATTTTCATTGGTCATATTCAGTGTTTTAAGAATATCATCTGTTTTTACCCGGCTGTAGGAGCTGAGCCGATCGTTATTTTCTACAATAGGAGAATCGCCTCTACCGGGGTTTATGTTAATGATCATATTACCCATCAATCCGTCTGTTCCAATAGTAACCAGCGCATTTCTCTTAATGAACTTGCGGGCATCATCTTTAATGCGCAGCACGACTTCAATGGTCGTGTCATTTACAATAGACACACTCATTACAGAACCTACGTTAATTCCTGAATAGCGAACATTATTGCCCGGTTGTAATCCACCCACATTATTGAAAGTAACATTAAGCCGAAATGTATTGCTGAACATATCTTGTTTTTGGCCAATCAGATATACCGCTATGGTAAACAGCACAACACCTGTTATTACCATAATGCCCAACCGTATTGTTCTTGAAGTTGACTTTTCCATAACTCGTTTAATTCATTTTACATTACGTGAAAAATGCCCGCACAGGCGGATCTTCACTCACTGATAATTTATCATAGGTCGATTCAACATAATTTTTTCCTTCATGAAGAATAATCATACGGTTGCTCGTGACTTTCGCACAGGAAAGATCATGTGTGATGATCAATGAGGCTGTATGATAGCGCTTTTGAATTTCATTAATAAGCATACTTATTTCCTTGCCTGTAACGGGGTCAAGGCCACTGGTGGGCTCATCATATAAAATTATTTTGGGCCTTAATATTAGAGTACGCGCCAGTGCAATTCTCTTTTTCATTCCACCGGATAATTCGGAGGGCATCATATCGATAGCGTGAAGCAGACCCACATCTTCAAGTGCTTCCTGAATCAAGTGTTCAGGATTGTAATCAGTACCCAACTTACTTGGATGTCTGCGCAAGGGAAACTCCAGGTTTTCGCGCACCGTCATGGAATCATATAATGCGCTGCCCTGAAATTGAAAGCCTACATCACAACGTAAACTATCAAGGTCTTTTTGTGAAAGATCTGGTACACTTTGATTCAATACTTTTAATGAGCCACGATCAATATTCACTAATCCTATTATGCATTTGATCAACACAGACTTGCCCGATCCTGACTTACCCATGATAGCCACATTTTCTCCGGGCCACACTTTCAGGTTAAATCCTTTAAGCACATGATTATCACCGAAGGATTTATATAGGTCCTCTATTTCTATTACTGGTTGGTTAGTATAATCTATCGGGTATGACATCATCTATAATTCATAAAAAATATCACTCACGAGCACTGCAATAAAGTCAATTATAAATACCAGCATCGAGCTTATTACCACAGCTTCATTTGCTGTTCGTCCAACTCCTTCTGTTCCTTTAGTAGAAGTATAACCCATGTAGCATCCTACAATACCAATGGCGAAACCAAAGAAAAATGATTTGATAAACGATGGAATTAAATCACCGAAGTGAAGGTATTCAAACACCAGACTAAAATATAATTGAAACGTAACACCACCTTTCAGCATTTCTACCAATGCTGATCCACATAGTGAAATCAGGTCAGCGATCAGAATTAAAATAGGTATCATCACCGTGGTGGCAGTTACGCGTGTTATTACCAGGTATTTAAATGGATTGGTGCCAGAAACTTCCATCGCATCAATCTGCTCAGTTACTTTCATAGAGGCTAGTTCGGCTCCTATGCCGGATCCGATTTTGCCGGCACAAATCAAGGCAGTGATTACAGGACCAATTTCCCGCACAATGGCAACACCAATCATGGAGGGCATCCAGGATACTGCTCCAAACTCTACCAACGTAGGTCGCGTTTGCAGGGTAATTACAATACCCATTATAAGCCCTGTAATGGCCACCAGATTAAATGATTTGTTACCGATGAAATAGCATTGTTTTAGAAGTTCCTGAAACTCATAGGGGGGGAATAGCACTTCTTTAAAATAGCGGCCTGCAAACCGACTCATCTGGCCTACCATGAGAAAGAATTTGGACAGCTTTTTCATCTTCTGCTACTTTCGAAAGAAAAGATACTAATCAAAGATGATGGTTAGAATGACGGATGTCATATTTATTAATGGTTATCGTCATACTTATAAAGAAAAAAAGCAGGCTTGCACTGGGCAAACCTGCTTTATGATATGTATTATAAGCGATTACTTTTTCGCTTTTGCGAAATCACCGGCCTTTACAATATTTATCATATCGGGCTTAAGGTGTTTTTTCATCGCTGCATTGATTTGTTCGCGGGTTAACTCCTGAACTTTCTTTTCCATGGTTTCATCCCACTTCAAATCACGTTTGATGAATAGATA
>JALOMN010000339.1 GCA_025455445.1 Cyclobacteriaceae bacterium | reverse complement strand
TCTTTCGATTGAAAAAAAGTGGACTTACCGGTAGAACACAACTTTATTTTCGGATGTATTTTCTGTTGTTGGGAATTGCCACGTTATTTGGCGGTATCATCGGTCATGGCTTTCTTTATGCCTTTTCTTTCGCATGGAAATTACCTGGCTGGATAGTGAGTATGCTCAGCGTGGCGTTCATTGAACGTTCCTCGATCGAGCACGCAAAACCTCATATCGCACACGGCATCGGTAAGTCTTTTTTGGTGCTTAATATCATTGAGTTACTCACCATTATGACAATCACAATTTATACCTTGAATTTCAAGTGGGTGGAATTTCATTCAGGTTACGGCTTGCTGGCGGTGGTGCTACCCTTTCATGCATACACCTATTTTAAGACCCGCGACCGGGGAAGTTTTACCATTCTTTTTGCTGTGGGTGTTGCCTGTATCGCGGCATTGATATTTATGAATCAGATTTCGGTGAGCAAATGGTTCAACTATATTGATATTAGTCATACGCTGATGGCAATTGCAGCCTACATTTTCTACAGAGGAGCATTGAAACTTAATTCTGTAACACAGTGATAAAAAAATACACCGTCTTTCGGACGGTGTATTTCATTAATTAATTGGGCTTAATTCAAACCTTTAATCCATTCTTAATGGATTCCAGACCCGACTTTCCCTCTGTTGCAAATGTTTCGATTTTGCGATTGTACGCTTTTTTCACTTCGTCAAGGGAATCGACCATTTTGTTTTTCAGGTCTTTTGATTTGCCCATTAACTTTTCTCTGGTTTTCTTTCCGCTGTCGGGAGCCACGAGAATTCCTGTTATTAATCCCAGTGTCGCGCCAGCCAGAATTCCTAACGTTACTTTACTTGTAGTATTCATACAGGTACCTGTTTAGAATATCTATTCTGAAGTTTTCAGAACGTTCTAGGTAATCATTTTGATTACACTATTGCAACGTGCAGAAAGTTGAGTTCGTTCACCAAAAATGAAAATATATTTTCAAAAAAAAGACACCAAAAACTTGACATGGATTATGACTTTTTGAGCTCACCAGGTAGTAGTTTAACATCACAGAAATAAACCGGTTTGATGGATAAGCTTGACGAGTATTTTAAAAAATTCTTATAGTCCATTTCTGAATTTTTCAGAAATAATCTATGAAGAATAGTATATTGTCTTCATCAAACTTAACTCATGAACTCACCGGACTTAAGTCATATTCATCATCTTGCAGGTGATTTGTTCACCACTCCTTCTACAAAAGAAGAATGGGATGCACTCCGATTATCAGATGAACAGGTTCAATCATTTCATGAAAACGGATTTCTTGGTCAGGTAAAACTATTGGATGAACGCCAGTTGGAGGTTTTAAAAATTGAATTGGAAGACATAGCTGATCCAAAGCACGCGGGCCATCATTTATTTTATGAATTTCACTCCAACGAATCTGATAATCCGGATACAATATTATTTCATGCCTTGGGTGCGTGGCGCATATCCAAAGGCTTTCACGATGTACTTTGGAACCCGCGTTTCCTGATGGCCACCTATCAGCTTTTGGGCGACAAGGCGGTACGCTTCTGGCATGACCAACTATTCTGTAAACCTCCCAAACAAGGCGGTGTGGTAGCCTGGCACCAGGACTATTCTTACTGGACCAGAACCAAACCTCTTGCGCACCTCACCTGCTGGTGTGGGTTGGATGATTCTACCCTTGAAAATGGGTGCGTGCAATATGTGCCGGGCAGTCATCGCTGGGGTCTTCTAGACAAGCCAAATCTTGCAGGCGATTTATTGGGCATCATGAATTATCTGAATGAAGAACAGAAAAAACAGTTCAAGCCGGTTCCCGTGGAAACCAAAGCAGGATATGGTATTTTCCATCATCCACTTACGTTGCATGGCTCCGGTGAAAACAAAAGTGCCAATCCGCGAAGAGCCTTTGTAATCAACGCAGTGGCCGATGGTGTTTATTCAGATACAAATGATTCACTTTTGCAGGGTGTGCCAGCAATACCGAAAAATAACAAACTGGACGGGCAGTTTTTTCCGCTCTTGTTTGATTATTATTCCTTGTAAATGGTTGCCATGTTCTCTGCTTTCAATTTATCCTATTAGGTATTTATCCTTTACTTATCTTTGACGCATGTCATCCATTTTACCTGATTTTGAATACGACATCTTTATATCTTATCGTCAGAAAGATAATAAAGGCAACCAGTGGGTAACGCACTTTGTTGATGCGTTGAAGACAGAACTGGAATCCACTTTTAAAGAGGATATCTCAATTTATTTTGATGAAAATCCTCATGATGGCTTGCTTGAAATGCACCATGTTGAGCATAGTCTGCAAAGCAAACTCAAATGCCTGGTATTCATTCCCATTATTTCGCATACCTATTGTGATTCCAAAAGTTTTGCATGGCAAAAGGAGTTTTGTGTGTTCAATTCGATGGCCGCAAGCGACCCGTTTGGAAGAGACATTAAGCTTGCCAATGGCAATGTGGCAAGCCGCATATTGCCAATTAAAATACATGATATTGACGAACAGGACAAAGCAACTTTTGAAAATGAAATTAACGGTGTGCTTCGCGCCATTGATTTTACATTTAAGTCTGCCGGTGTAAACCGCCCACTCAATCCTTCCGATAAAAGAGAAGAAAATCAAAACAAGACTGTTTATCGCGATCAGCTCAACAAAGTAGCCAATGCCATCAAAGAAATTATCTCCGCGTTAAAAAATCCGGGTGCAATCACTGCAACAAAAATATCTGTCTCTAAAGCGGCAAAAGAAAATACTAGCTCACGTAAAATTGCTATCATAGGCAGCATCGCTGCTATTCTTATTCTCGCCTTGTACCTTCTTTATAACCAGTTTAGTCCGTCAGCAAAAAACACACAAAGCGTCAGCGAACATCAGTCTATTGCCGTATTGCCCTTCGTTAACCTTTCCGGTGATCTGGAAGAGGAATATTTTTCAGATGGACTTACTGATGAGATGATTACCATGTTGTCGAAGTTGCCTTCATTAAAAGTAATCGGCCGCACTTCTTCATTCCAGTTTAAAGGAAAGAATGTTGACCTTCGGGAAATTGGAAAACAACTGGGTGTAACCACCCTGCTTGAAGGCAGCGTGCGAAAATCAGTTGATAGAATCCGAATTACCGTACAACTAGTAGATGCGAGCGATGGCAGTGGAATCTGGTCACAAACCTATGATCTCAAACAGGAAGAAATTCTTAAGGTGCAAAATGAAATTGCCCGATCGGTAGTAGCCAAACTCAGGGTTACTTTTCTGGATAAACAATTTACAGAAGC
>JALOMN010000035.1 GCA_025455445.1 Cyclobacteriaceae bacterium | reverse complement strand
GCAATAAATACATCTGCCAAATCAGCCATGCGTCTTTTACGTTCGTGCATGCTGTTTACAACTTCTAGGCGTGTGATGCCCTTATGTCCTACTTCTTTTTGTAATAAAAAATCAGGAATTATCCCGATTACTTCTCCTCCAAGTTGCATTAACTCATCCGCCACTGCACCCATCAGGCCAATGTTCCCACCACCATATACCAGGTGACTTTGTGAGTCATATAAGAGCTTTGCTACTTGCTGTGCAGCATTTGTATAGGCAGGATCTTTTCCCGTGGCGGAGCCACAAAATATGCACACATTCATGGCTGATGCCAATAATTTTAGTGCTTAATGTCGTGCTCGTTATCGCTAACTTTTTTGTTGGGAAACACCCAAACGGAAACAATTGCCAAAACGAAAAGGGCTATTACTACACCAAAAACTGCCATGACTTTGAGTTTAAAATTTTACTGAAAACCCAAATTTACGCGGCATCAGCTGAATATTTGCATAATCCGCTCTAAAAATTGTAAACTCGTACACCTAATTATCCTACTTTTACTAAAATCGCGAAAGCAACCTTTCAATTATGAAGAGATTTCTACTCATCCTTAGTATTGTCTTACTTATTATACTTGCCGGACTCACCTATTTCCGAGTTTATTATACAAAATCTTTCAGTCCAGAAGAAGAAGTTGCCTTTGATAATGGCAGTCTCAAGATTAATATAGTCTATAACAGGCCTTCTAAAAAAGGCAGAGTAATATTTGGTGACGAAGCACTCGTGCCATATGGCAAAGTCTGGCGCACAGGCGCCAATGAGGCTACTGTATTTGAAACAAATAAACCATTGGCATTTGGGGACAAAACCTTGCCTGCCGGAAAATATTCATTGTGGACGATTCCGAATGAGCAAAGCTGGACAGTCATTTTTAATTCTGAAACCGGACAGTGGGGTGTTGGCTTTAATGCTGAGGCTAATCGCAAAGCAGAAAACGATGTGTTAAGCGTGGATGCACCATCTGTTTCTATTGAAAAGGAATTTGAGCAATTCACCATCAGCATTGACAAATCTGGTGACGATTTGGAATTAACTTTTATTTGGGATAAAACACTGGTAGCCGTACCCTTTTCTGCTCAATAAAATTCGTAGGGTTACAAGCATTTTTGTTAACTAAATTACATTGCTTCTTTCATCTTCGTTGGTACTTTTGAAAATAATTGAACAAATAAATACATGATACAGGTCATTCCTTCCATAGCGATTCGTAACGGTAAAGTGGTTAAAATGCGGAAGGGCGATCCCGCCAGTGAAAAATCATACGATGAAAATCCGTTGGATTTAGCTAAGCGTTTTGAAGCCCATGGAATTGAAGTTGTGCACCTCGTAGATTTAGATGGTGCAGAGCGTGGAAGTCCTAAAAATTATCATGTGCTTGAAGCAATTGCTGGTCACACAGATTTGAAAATTGACTTTACCGGAGGTGTTTGCACAGATGGTGACATCGGTAAAGTGTTTGAATTCGGGGCCGATTATGTTACCGCCTCCAGTATTTCAATAACCAATAAAGAATTATTCGCATCCTGGATAATGTCTTATGGAAGAGAAAAAATTACTCTTGGCGTAGATGTGACTGACATTGTTTCAAAGAAAATTGCCTTTAGGGGATGGCAGAAAAAATCTGAGATCACCTTATTCGATCATCTCCAATATTTTTACGATCGCGGATTAAAATATGCGAAGTCAACCGATATCTCGAGAGATGGAGTTTTAGAAGGTCCAGCATTTTCTTATTATCAGGAAATACTTGATAAGTTTCCAAACCTTATGGTATTGGCAAGTGGCGGGGTGCGTGGAGTTGATGATATCAAGAAATTAAATGAAATGGGAATATTCGCAGTAATCTTTGGGAAAGCCTATTATGAAGGAATTTTGAAGCTACACGATCTCGAACAATTTATTGTTAAAAAAAGTTAAATGAAAAGACCCGCTTGATGCGGGTCTTTTCATTTACATTATACTTTGGTTTTTAATTTACATTCACTACAAAAGTGATATCCAAATCAGATTCACCATCAAGCGATGTGGAAGTATTGGATTTTAATTCCGGCTGATGTTTCAAAATTACCCGGAATGATTTGCCCGTTGTAGCCACGCCAGCAGTTGTCCATGATGTACTTAAGCCAATAGGCCTTCCATTAACATCTTCATCAAGATAGTTGATCGTACCAACTGTACTTGAAGCATTGTCTTTTATGTTTCCAGTTCCAGTTGGAGAAGAAAATATTCCTTCCGAAAAACTAAAAAAGAATTGATGCTCTTCACCTTCTTCTTCAACCTCCTTGCTCACATCATATCCATCCTGGCCTTGTTGATATAATCCATTAATCAGCTCAAGTGTAAGAGTGTACTGTTTTTCCTTCGCTAAGTTGATGGGGCCGTCAACCTGAATATCCTGAACGCCTTCGCCATCCGGGTCTGTAGCAGTTGTTGTGATCACATCTCCTCCACCTACAGGAGAAAATTTCAATGTTATTTTGGTAATCAATTCCGGTACATTTTCTGGCTCTGGATCATCATTTTCGCAACCGGAAAATAAAATCAACGAACAACAGATAATTGCAGGGAAAATTAATTTTAAGGATGTTTTCATAGTATTTATTATTTGCAACAATGTTGCAAATATAATAAGACTTTAGAAGTTTGCAACATTCTAGTTACGTGCAATTCAAAAACTATACTTTAATGCAATAGAAAAATTGCGGCCCAGGTCATCTGCATAATAACGCATTCGATTCGAGTATTCGCGGAAAGCGGTGTTTGTTAGGTTTTCAACCGATACTCTCAATTCCATTTTCGAATTGGAAAATGGCCTGGAAATTCCTCCGCTGACTGATGTTAGAAAATATGCGTCTGGTGAATCAACAAAATCAAAATTCTGATAATCATTTTCAAATAAATCAATTCCTTGTTCTTTCGCTTCTAAAATAGTAGGAATTGAAACCACACGAGGGGCCCTGGTTTGTTTGGCAACATATCTGAGTTTTACCTCAGCAAAAAGATTAGTCATACTTGCAACTTTAGCATTGTTATATCGCAACAGCACTTCATATCTGTTAGGGGGAATGAAGATCAGGTAGTCATTGTTTGTAACATCGGCTGCCCGTAATAATGAAATACGCCCCTGAAGCAATAACCCGGGAAATAATTCTTGTCCTATAAGTATATCGGAACCAATAAATGAAGCATCTGTTTGCGTATATCGGAAGTAAGGAAATATACCTCTGACATTTTGTGTTACCCCTCTGGGGCGGAGATAGATATAATTAAAGATGTAATTGATATAACCCACTACTTCCACATTAAATTTATTTTTGTGATAACGGTAAGTGTTTACCCATTTCAATGCCTGCTCTGAATTAAAATCAATATCACTTAGCTCATTTACCTGATTTGTTGTTTCATCCAATAGCAAACCATATTCAATGGAGGCCGCACTCTGATGAGTTCCCAAACTATATAATTCTGCCACATTGGGCGGTCTCCAGGCACTTCCAATACTGGATGTGATTGAAGAGTTAGATGTAAACTGATACGTTGCAGCTGCGGTTGCACTCACATTTTTAAAATTATAACTGGTTCGATATAATTTGTTGGCAAAGTCAAATCCTACCACATCATAAAACCTTAAATCATAGCGGGCTCCAAACTCCGCATCCCACTTATCTTTCGATAATCTTTCAATCCAATATAGTCCACCCGAAAGACTGGTATAGTTGGGTATGAAGGGAATGGTTTGTGTTCCATCTATTTTATTATTGTCTTGCCACAAGCCATTCATTCCTACAGCGCGGGTATGCGTATTACTTAGCGTGCGTTCCCATTCCAGATCCAGGGTTTGAGTGTATAAATCATATCCAAGGGCGGGTATATTTTTTAAAGTTCCTCTGCGCACGTCAAACTCTTTACGATTGTTGAGTTGGAAGCCATAACGCAGATTAAAAAGGTCATTTCCCTTTCGCACGTGCCCAGTTAACTTCAATAAATTATGAATTACTTCTTGTCGTGGTTCTGCAATCTGATAAGTAAATGGCTCGGTGTATTGAGGTGGCTCTTTTTCCAGTGCATCTGCCAAGTCCTGTGTTGAACCCACTACTGAGCCACGTAAAATACCAATGGTTGTATTGAATCTGCTAAAGTAAACTTCAAAGCCCTTATTCCCTTTATGATATCCGGTTGAAAGAGAATAATTTAATTCTTTAAATCCTGTGTTAGAAAGATTATAGGATGCTGCATGCATATCTCCTGATTGTTTGGCGGTGCCTTGCATGCGCCAACCCCAACCACTGTTGTTTTTAAAACCACCCTCTAACATTCCTGAAAGCACACCTGACCTTCCATTAGTTGCACCTAATACATGAATTTGTCCTCCTATTTTTTGATCGGTTGGTAACTCTGCAGGTGTTACAATTACTACTCCACCTAATGCATCCGTTCCGTATCGTATTGCACTTGCATCTTTTACTACTACTATTTTCGTAGCGATAAAAGGATCTATTTCAGGGGCATGGTCTGCTCCCCATTGTTGCCCTTCCTGTCTCACACCATTATTCAAGATCAGTATCCGTTGACTATGCACTCCATGTATTACAGGTTTAAATATTGCAGGGCCGCTTTGTATTGTGTTAACGCCAGTAATATTCTGTAATGCTTCTCCTAACGATTTTCCGCTGGTAGCTTCTAATGCAACCCCTGACAGTGATTGCGAATTTGCTGTCTTGCTCACAAGGTCAATGTGATCTTCAATGACTACTTCATTTAAAAGCTTTTCATCTGGCAGAAGTTGAACTTCAACCCTTTCGTTTTTTGTTAGGTTGATTTTGATTTGCCTGGTTGCATAGCCGACAAATTTAATTTCAATGGTATACGCTCCGCTGCATAATTCGGTGAATTCAAAAAATCCATTTACATCACAAACTTTTCCCCGATTCACTTCTAAAATATATACCGTTGCACCTGTTAAAGGCAATCGCTGTTCATCTAAGATATGACCACTGAGTCTGTTCGAGCATAATATCTGAGCCCTCGTAGCAAAATTTACGAGCACCAGAATGGAAAGTATCAGAATGGATTTTTTCAAATTGCAACTAAGTTGCAAATATAGCGAAATATAAAGGAATCAGCTTATACGATAAGTTGCTTACTGCTCTACGATATCCGATATCTTAAATTTCTGAATGATATAGTAAAGGAAATTGAATGAAAGTGCATCATCCTCCGGAGTTTTAGCAGTGCCCGCTTTTACTGAATTGTCAGCGGATTTTCCTTTAGTTGTTTTGGAGGGAATGATAATTATATTTTGATCTTTATTGGTTGGTGCCTTTTCAGTGCTCGTGCGATCGGGCTCATAAAGGAGTGTCTTATCATCATTTAAGTTTAACTCCGGATGACTGATTACATCTGGAATTTCATTATTTGGTGTGCCCTCCTGAGCGCTGGCATCAATAATCGCAAACCCCAAAAGGAGCGATGTTAACCCAAGAAACCTTAAAAAATTTAACTTCATCTTTGTCCGGACTTAATTGGATTTTACCTCTTAACTTAGAAGTTTAGCCATGCAAAATAACAATATTTCTGGAATGATAACGTGGGATGAATTTATTAAAATTGAATTAAGAGTAGGAACGATCGTTCGGGCTGAGTCCTTTCCAGAGGCCAAAAAGCCGGCTTTTAAGTTGTGGATTGATTTGGGGGCAGATTTAGGCATTAAAAAGTCAAGCGCCCAGATAACTGATTTATATAAAATTGACCAACTTCCGGGTATTCAGGTAATATGCGTGGTGAATTTTGCCCCGCGGCAAATATCAAATTTTATGTCTGAGGTATTAGTTACCGGCTTTCCTGATAGTGAAAACCGGGTCATTCTTTCTACAGTAGAAAGGCGTGTTCCAAATGGTGCCCGATTATTTTAAGTTATGCTATTCTTTTCACAACTCAGTTCAATTTGTCCGGGTGAAACGTTACAACTGCACAAAGACCGGAATATTGAAGACTTAATAATAGACAGCCGAAAAACTTTGCTGTCGGAACAGGCATTATTCTTTGCCATAAAAGGCGAGCGACATGATGGGCATCGGTTTATTCCGGAATTATATGAGCAAGGTATTCGTCAGTTTATTGTTGAAGAATCTATTTCATTAAATGAATTACCTGAAGCCAACATACTGCGGGTTAAGTCTTCGATAACTGCACTTCAACAACTGGCATCATTTCATCGCAGTCAATTTACAATACCAGTAATTGCCATTACAGGAAGTAATGGTAAAACCATCATCAAAGAATGGTTGCATCAACTACTTACACCAGATTATAAAATTGTAAAAAATCCCGGAAGCTATAATTCACAGTTAGGTGTTCCACTATCCGTTTGGCAGATGCAACAACATCATGAATTGGGAATTTTTGAAGCCGGAATTTCTAAGCCCGGTGAAATGGGGCAATTGCAAAATATCATTCAACCAACACTTGGAATATTTACCAATATTGGCTCTGCACACGATGAAGGCTTTGCTTCACAAAATCAAAAACTTTCAGAAAAACTGATTCTGTTTTCTGATGTTGAAAAACTTATCTATTGCAGCGACCAGCCATTAACACATGCAGCTATTCAGGCGTCTGCAATTCCTTTTTTAAGTTGGGGATTTAACGAACATGCTGATATCAGGATTTCACAAACCGGAACTGTTTTCACATTCGAATGGAAGCAACAAACGAATACTCTTATCATTCCATTTTCTGATAAAGCCTCGATAGAAAATTGTTTTCACTGCATCGCAATGCTTTTATATCTTGGCTATCCCACGTCAATTATACAAGAGCGAATCAGCCTACTCAAAACAGTGCCGATGCGTCTTGAGCTAAAACAAGGAATAAATAATTGTCAGATTATAGATGATTCTTATAATAATGACTTAGGCGGCTTGCTCATTGGCCTTGATTTCATGAGAGGAATTCAGAAGAAGAAAAAAACGTTGATCCTTTCTGATATACTTCAATCTGGTTTGAGCGAACTTGAATTAGCACGCAAAATCAGTTCAATGATTTCAAAAAGTGATGTAACCAAATTAATAGCAATCGGACCCCTCTTATTTCATCACCAGGAAGAATTTAAGCTTCCGCATATTGAGAGGGTTTTTTATGAAAACACAAACGCTGCATTACAGTTGATTGATTGGCAGGCATTTCAACATGAAGTCATCCTCATCAAAGGCGCGCGTGTATTTCAGTTCGAAAAAATTGTTGCTCAACTACAACGCAAAGTGCATGGCACCCGCATGGAAATTGATCTAAATAAGGTTGTACATAATCTTAATTTTTTCAAGACGCGTTTGAAACCAGGTGTAAAGTTAATGGTGATGGTAAAAGCCTTTGCTTATGGAAGCGGGAGTGAAGAGATAGCAGCCTTATTGCAGTATCATCGTGTGGATTATCTGGGAGTAGCCTATGCAGATGAAGGTGTAGAACTTAGAAAAAATCAAATTAGCATTCCCATCATGGTGATGAATGCATCAGAAGATGGCTTTCAAAAACTTTTAGACTATAATCTACAGCCTGTGATGTATAGCCTTAATCTGTTGCGCTCATTCATTGGATTTGTGAATGGTAAAGCCGCTACTGTCCATCTAGAAATAGAAACCGGCATGAAGCGACTAGGTCTTGAAGCAGGCGATCTTGCTGAAGCCGTTGAATTGCTCGGGCAACATCCTCAAATAAAAATTGCTTCCGTGTTTTCACATTTAGCTGGCGCAGATGAAAGTCAACACGATAACTACTCTAAAACGCAATTTCAAAAATTTGAAAAAGCATATAATTATATTTCAAATTCGCTCTCAATAAAACCACTTCGCCATATTCTAAATTCACCTGGTATTATTCGCATGCCCGACTTTCAATTAGACATGGTGCGGCTTGGCATTGGTTTATATGGCATTAATCCAACGGCCGAAACGGTTGACCAATTATTACCTGCAGCCACTTTGAAAACGGTGATATCACAAATAAAAAATATTAAGCAGGGTGAAACAGTAGGTTATGGAAGAAAAGGCACCGCAGAAAAAGATATTACGCTGGCTACTATTGCCATCGGCTATGCGGATGGATTTAACAGGGTTTTTAGTCGGGGAGTTGGGGTTGTTATGATCAACGGAAAAACAGCACCTGTGGTAGGCAATGTTTGCATGGATATGACCATGGTTGACATCACTGGAATTGAAGCAAGAGAAGGTGATGATGTAATTATTTTTGGTGAGGGGCTTTCTATTCAGGAGGTCGCTGCGCGTGCACATACAATCCCCTACGAAATTCTTACTAACACCAGCGAACGAGTAAAGCGGATCTTTTATGCGGAAAGCATGTGATTAATCCAGTGAATTTTTTGTCACCCAATAACGATAGGCCACAATCAACTTATCAGATTTGGATAACCTCGTAATATCTTTTTTACTAATACGTGGCATGATCAACTTGTTTAGTTGAGCAAGTATTTTAAATATCTGTTTTTGCATCGTGCAATTTAACCACAGCCTAAATTCTTTTTTAAATCACGTGGAGGAAGTCCGCCAAAATCGAATGTGTTCGAAACTTCGGGTGGCAAATTGGTTTGCGGAAGAGTTTCCTTTGGTGGTTGCTTCTTCTTTTTAACTTTCTTTTTCACCCCTGAAGATAATCATTGCGTAACTCTTGCCCTAACCCTATATTGCGTTGTTTAAAATTAATCTAAATAAGGTTTGAAAACCACGAAAAGCGTTGCCGATATGATTCCCGGTGAAACCGCAGTTATTTCTGGCTTTACTGACGAAGAAATCTCAATAAAACTTCTGGAAATGGGCTTTTTACCAGGCACCGCAGTTCGTTTCAATTTTACAGCCCCATTGGGTGACCCGGTTTGTGTAAGTGTTTCGGGGTTTGATCTTTCGCTTCGGATCAGCGAAGCCTCCACCATTACTATTTTAAACTAATGGCGGAGAGGAAACTTTTAAAGATTGCTTTGGCGGGGAAACCTAATTCTGGCAAATCCTCCCTCTTTAACCAACTCACCGGTCTCAATCAAAAAATCGGAAACTTTCCTGGCGTTACTGTTGACAAGCGCACGGGCTTCTGTGCACTTGATGAATACACACAAGCCGAAATAATTGACTTACCTGGCACTTATAGTCTTTATCCACGCACCCTGGATGAAAAAGTGGTGGCTGAAATTTTTGCTGATAAAAAATCAAGCTCTTACCCTGATCGCGTGGTGCTTGTGGCAGATGCCACCAACCTGAAAAACTGTATGCTGCTGCTTACGCAGTTGATTGATCTTAAACTGCCCACTGTGCTTGCATTGAATATGATGGACCTTGCAGCAAAATCAGGTCAGAGTATCGATATCCTATCATTAGAATCGAATTTAAAAGTGCCGGTAGTGATGATCAATGCACGAACCGGTCAGGGTATTGATGAGCTCAAAATTATTTTAAAGAAACCGGTTGATGCTTCCAGCAAAACAATATTTACGATTGATGACGAGATAAAGCCAATTGTTTCCAAAATCCGAAATCACTTTAATCTTGATTCAGATTACGAAGCATATCAATATCTGCAGCAAACGGATAATCTTGTTTTCTTAACACCTGACGAGCGTAATTACATCAAGAGCGAAGCAAGGGCAAATGATTTCTTTCCTCACAAATATCAAGGCGCGGAAACAGTAACCCGATATGGATTTATTCAGGATCTGCTAAATAAAGTCATACTTAAAACATCCGATCCGGAGTGGAAAAAATTCTCTTATCGGATAGACAAGGTGCTCACCCACAAGGTTTGGGGTTATCTCATTTTCTTTAGTGTATTATTCCTGATTTTTCAATCCATTTTTGCCTGGGCGCAGATACCGATGGATTTTATAGATCAAACATTTGCTCAACTGAGCTTCTTGTTAGATCAACAGCTTCCTGATGGGCCATTGTTCGATTTACTATCACAAGGCGTGGT
>JALOMN010000034.1 GCA_025455445.1 Cyclobacteriaceae bacterium | reverse complement strand
ATGGCCAGATAATCATCAATGAAGCATCTTATGAAAAAATAAAGACTTCCTTTGAATGTGAACGGGTAGGTGAAGTTTCATTAAAGAACAAAACCAATCCGGCAATAATTTATAATGTACTAGCATAAAATAAATTACGGTTATTATTCAAAATCAAGCTATAGAGGTCAGTAATCAAGTCTCACACCTTAGATTCTTAAGTCCTTTAATAATTTATTCAGGAAAGACGCCTGCATAAAGCTACCTTTGACTGATGCAACCTAATCTCACTGCACAATACGCAGAATTTCTAAAGAATCTATCCATAGCTTCATTCAATGAAATGCAAATCGAATTCATTGAAAAGGCTAACTCTCATGCTAATCTCATGCTGCTTGCTCCTACCGGATCAGGCAAGACGCTGGCCTTTTTAATCCCTTTAATTAATAAGCTAAAAGCGGATACTCCAGGCGTGCAAGCCTTGATTGTGACTCCTTCACGTGAATTGGCACTCCAGATCGAACAGGTTTTCAGAGCGATGAAAACATCTTATAAGGTAAGTGTTTGTTATGGCGGACATTCAATGAAAATTGAACAGAATAACCTCAGCGAAGCTCCTGCCCTGATCATCGGCACACCTGGCCGGTTGAGTGATCACATCTTACGAAAATCATTTGATACCCGCTCGGTAAAACTGGTGGTTTTGGATGAATTTGATAAATCGTTGCAAACTGGTGGTATTGGATGAATTTGATAAATCGTTGCAGATGGGTTTTCAGGATCAACTGATGATACTGTTCAAAGCACTTGGCGGAAACCAAAAACATCTTCTTACGTCAGCTACCCGATTAGAACAATTGCCTGACTTTCTGCCTTTCCGAAATCCTGAAACAGTCGATTTTCTTGCGGACGAGGCAGAATCAAAATTACGATTGAGGGTTGTACACACCAGAAGTGTTGACAAGGTGGAAACACTCATGCGACTGGTGGCTGGATTTAACCAGGAAGTGTGCCTTGTGTTTTGCAATCATCGCGAAGCTGTAGAGCGCATCAGCACGCTCTTTAAAGAACATAAATTTGAACATGGTATTTTACACGGTGCAATGGAACAGATTGATCGTGAGAAAAATCTGATACGTTTTCGTGGCGGGGCGCACAATGTGCTTATCGCTACCGATCTGGCATCGCGTGGGTTAGATATTCCTGAAATAAAACATGTAGTACATTACCAATTGCCACTTCAGCAAGAGTCGTTTATCCATCGCAATGGTCGCACAGCTCGCATGCATGCCGAAGGTCAGGCTTACCTGGTATTGGCAGATGATGAAACCCTTCCTGCCTATATTGATAAATCTGTGGAAGAATTAACGCTCTCTGGAAAATTAAAACTTCCGCCACCACCTCGCTTTACATGCTTATATATCAGTGCAGGTAAGAAAGACAAAATCAGCAAAGGAGACATCGTTGGTTTACTTACAAAAAAAGGCGGGCTGCAAGGTGATGACATCGGATTAATTACAACCCTCGACTTTTCATCGTATGTTTCTGTGAAGCGAGACCTCGTGAATAAAGTATTGTCTAACCTGAAAAATGAAAAGTTAAAAAATACAAAAGTGAAGATTGAAATAGCTAGTTAATTTTCGGCACTCAGTACTTATATTTGAAATATGTCTTCCATCTTGACCGGCTACGAATACGATATTTTTATAAGTTACCGCCACAACGATAACCAGAGTGGCTGGATAACAGAATTTGTAGATTTGTTTCAGAAAGAACTAACCTCAACCATCAAAGAATTACTTATCTTTTACTTCCATAAATTCACTTCGTCAAATCATAGCAATTTAATTTTCCAAAGTTAGTTTATAATATGGCTTCTATCATCCCCGATTTTGAATACGACATCTTCATCTCCTATCGTCAAAAAGATAATAAGTATGATGGATGGGTTACTGAATTTGTTGAAAATCTTAAAAAGGAACTCGATGCTACTTTCAAAGAGGATATCTCGATTTATTTTGATTCCAACGCACATGATGGATTACTCGAAACTCACAACGTAAATAAAAGCCTGGAAGGCAAACTGAAATGTATTATCTTCATTCCTATCCTGTCGCAAACCTATTGCGACACTAAATCTTTTGCGTGGTCAAATGAACTGCTGCCTTTTTTAAAATTGATTGAGGCCGATAAGTTCGGAAAGAGCATAAAACTTTTAAATGGAAATATCGCTGATCGATTTTTGCCGGTCCGTATTCATGACCTGGATGATGAAGACCAGAAACTTTTTGAATTTGTCACGCAAAGTGTTTTGCGTCCGGTAGATTTTATCTATCGCCTGCCCGGAGTAAATCGACAACTTCGCGCGAAAGATGATGAGCAAATCAAGAGCGCCAACCAGGTGCTTTACCGCGATCAGATCAATAAAGTAGCCCGGGCCATAAAAGACATCATCAATGCTATGAAGAGTCCGCTCGGAACTGCAAAAGTTTCTTCAGAGCAAAAAAAAGAAACAGTCGCGGCCCCCATTACGGTACAGCGGAAAGAGGTCAATGAACAGAAGAAAATATCTTCATCAAAGATCAAATACATTAGCTGGATTGTGCCAATTGTTTTGCTTGTGGCGGTTGGGTTCTGGTTTGTTCCCCAGTTTCTCGACAAACAACGGGCAAAGGATGAGTTGCTGCCTGCCATACAAAAGTCAATAGATGAAAATTTCAGGCCGCCTTTGGAAACCTATCAAATGGCAGAAGAAGCAAGAAAGATTATCCCCAACGATTCGGCACTCATTAAATTATGGGCACGGCTTACGGTAACCATTCCGGTTAATACAAACCCCGAAGGCGCTGAAGTATTTTGGAAAGACTACACAAGACCGGATATGGAATGGATTTCAGTGGGCACCACACCCATAAAAGAAGCAACATTTAAGAGAAACTACGTCCGGTTGAAATTTGAAAAATCAGGATATCAGACAGTTGAGTATACAGGACCGAATGTTTATCAATTGCTTGGTAAAGAAATTGTCAACGTAAAAATGGATTCCATAGGTTCGTTGCCCGAAAATATGGTGCGCATTCCTGCAAAAAACACTCTCATGTATATAGTAGGCGTTGAATCCTATGGCAATCGAGATGTGGGTGAATTTTTAATTGACAAGTTTGAAGTAACGAATGAAGCCTTTAAAAAATTTGTCGATGCCGGAGGTTATGGTAATCGATCGTTCTGGAAATTTCCTTTTTATAAGGAAGGAAAAGTATTAGCCTTCGAAGAGGGAATTAAACAATTTGTTGATCGCACAGGAAGACAAGGCCCTGCCAACTGGGAAGCTGGTTCTTATCCAGATGATATGAAAGATCACCCTGTCACGGGTATATCCTGGTATGAAGCTGCCGCTTTTGCTGAATCTGTTGGAAAAAAATTACCCACTATTTTTCATTGGAGTGTAGCGGCAGAAACCTCTCGCACCGAGTATATCGCTCCACTTAGCAACTTTAATGGAAAGGGCACAACACCTGTTGGCAGTCTTGGTGGTGTTAGCACCTTTGGTGTCTATGACATTGCCGGTAATGCACGCGAATGGTGTTCCACAGAAACCGAAACTCAAGAACGCTTTATACTTGGAGGAGGATGGAATGACCCTACCTATGCCTTTAACGATGCCTACACGCAATCTCCCATGGACAGAAGTGCCGCCAACGGATTTCGGTGCATAAAGGAACTATCCAATGACTCCACACTAACCAACCTGAATATTAAGGTATCAATGGCCTTCCGCAATTACCGTAAAGAAAAACCCGTTGATGACAAAACTTTTGAAATTATTAAACGGCAATATGCTTACGATATAAAACCATTGAACGACAGTGTGCAACAATTGGCTCCAAAAGAATTAGCAACAGTAGAAAAGATAACGTTCGATGCCGCCTACAACAATGAACGAATGCAGGCTTACCTCTACTTGCCAAAAAACGCTAAACCTCCTTTTCAGCCTATAATTTTTTTCCCGGGATCAGGAGATATTTATTCCAGAAAGTATAATGATGCTATTGTGTCCATTCGACTGGATTTCATTTTGAAAAGCGGCCGTGCTATCGTGATTCCGATTTACAAAGGTACAAACGAACGATCTGATGAGTTGAAATCTGACTTGCAAGAAGAAACAGTTTTCTACAAAGACCATGTTATTATGTGGCGCAAAGACATTGGCCGGACGATCGATTATCTTGAAACCCGCAAGGATATTCAAGCCGATAAAGTGGGTTATCTGGGTTGGAGTTGGGGCGGTTTTATGGGTGGCATTATGCCGGCCGTAGAAAAGAGAATTAAAGCAGTTGTATTAAATGTAGGCGGCATGGAAATGCAAAAGGCTTTACCTGAGGCAGATCAGATCAATTTCTTGCCACGTATTACCCAGCCCGTGCTAATGCTGAATGGAAAATATGATATGTTTTTCCCTGTAGAAACTTCACAAAAGCCAATGTTCGATTTGTTGGGTACACCTCCAAAAGACAAAAAGATTTTCATTTACGAATCCGGGCACCTGGTGCCACGTACGGATTTTGTTCGTGAAGCTTTGTTGTGGTATGATCAATACTTAGGGCCCGTGAAGAACTAACTTGCAGATAATGGCTTCAATAATTCCAGGTTTCGAATATGACATTTTTATCTCCTATCGCCATAACGATAATCGTTCTGGTTGGGTAACTGAATTTGTCAACTCCCTGCGGGAAGAATTGGCGGCTACTATTAAAGACCCTATTTCGATCTACTTCGACCAAAACCCACATGATGGGTTGCTCGAAACACATAACGTAGACAAGAGCCTCGAAGGCAAACTAAAATGCCTCATTTTCATTCCGATCATCTCTCAAACTTACTGTGATCCAAAGTCTTTTGCCTGGCAACACGAGTTTATATCCTTTAATAAATTAGCGAAAGAAGATTCATTAGGCAGAGATATAAAGCTTAGCAACGGAAATGTAACCAGCCGAATACTTCCTATCAAGATTCATGATCTTGATGCAGATGATAAAGCGTCTATTGAAAATGAGATAGGCGGTGTACTTCGTGCCATTGAATTTATTTACAAATCAGGAGGAGTAAATCGACCATTGAATTCAAAAGATGATGAAGTTAGAACCTCCGGTAAAATCCTTTACCGCGATCAGATCAATAAAGTTGCCAATGCGATTAAAGAAATTATTAACTCACTAAAGAATCCGATTGCAAGGACCACACCAACAACTAACAATCATCCACTTATAACGAAGGATTCAAGAACCAGAAAAGCAGTAATTATTTCAATGGTCATGCTTTTATTCGCACTTTTTGGCTACTTCTTTTACCAACAATTTACAACAACCCACGAACAACCATCCACACTAGAAAAATCCATAGCCGTACTTCCCTTTGTTGATTTAAGTGAGCAAAAGGACCAAGGATGGTTTGGTGATGGGCTTACTGAAGAAATTTTAAATAGCCTAACTCATATAAAGGGTCTTAAGGTTACTTCGCGCACTTCGTCATTCGCTTTCAAAGACAAAAATCTTCGCATTCAACTTATTGCTGATTCGCTTGGTGTTAATTATGTAGTGGAAGGTTCGATACGAAAATCAGACAATGGCCTGCGCATCACCGCGCAGTTGATACGCGCGAAAGATGACTTTCACATCTGGTCAAACACGTATGACAGAAAGGCTGAAGATATTTTTGTGCTGCAAAGGGAAATTGCAACTAAAATTGCCGAGAGTCTTAATGTTTCTCTGGATGAAACTGCTATGAAACAAATGCAATGGGCGGGCACCACCAATGCAGAGGCCTATTTGGCATTTTTAAAAGGTCGCGAGTTAGATAATCAAGCGCATGAACGCAACCGGTTTGTGGATTTGGCCAAATTAAAAAAGGCAAATTTTTATTATAAACAATCCTCTCAGTATGATCCTGATTTTGTGAATCCGTATTTATTTCATGCGGACTTTTTTCTCCATTATGTTCTAAATGATGATCCGGAATATCAGGATACACTTACGAATGAGCAAGCATACAAACTCTTTAATGATGACTTAGCCAATGCAATCGCTCGTTCAAAAGAAACTTCCCAAGCAGATTACTATAGGATATCTCAAACAATGTATTCTACCAACTGGACGAACTTTAGACAAATAATTGAAAAGAGTTTAGCGAACAAGGATGCTCCGAGACACTTTAAATACCAAAATTTTGATTTATCAACTTTATTAATTGCACTTGGCTATGGTGAACAACTTTCAAAGATTAGTGAAGAGATTTTACTGCAAGATCCAACTGCTTCTGAAGCCGGCCGTAGCATTATCTTCAACTTGATGTATGCTGGAAAATATCAGGAAGCCTTAACAAAAATTGAGACATTGGACCAATCTGCTGTTAGATATGGCATCAATGATTATAAGTTATACATCATGATTCAACAGGGCAAATTGGATGAAGCCTATGATCTTATTATTCAGGATCCTATTCAGGATTACTTTCCTTATTATGATCTGAAATCAATTATTCTGGCCAAACAGGGCAAACAGAATGAAGCTGCTCAAATTTTAAAAATGACCCATCGCTCAAGTCCCTTCTATCTTTTTGCTGTTGAGGAAGTGCTAGGAAGACAAGCTGCAAATAAAGAAGCTGCGCTTATGGACAAAAAGATATTGCTTGACTTCCCCCTGTTCAGAAGTCTCTTTCTGTCGCCCAATAAGCTTCCTTATGATCTTAGCGAAACTCCAAACTTTGCAAGGCGACTTAAACAGGCCGGAGTTGATGTAAGTCGACACAACTAAAATTGGGGCATCCAAAACATATCGCCTGTATTGACCCTGTTTAATTACACGTGACTACCAAAGCCACCTTCTAAATGAAATAGGAATACAAGCTTCCTTCTGTATAATTCTATCCGCATAATTAGTATGGATTTTATATTTTTAAGTCATTCTAAACCAATCTATAATTATGATTCGCGCCTCACTACTTATACTAACCATACTCTGTTTTACCGTTCCGGTTTCTTCACAAAACGTTAAACTTGATTCAAAGACAAAATCCGCGATGGAGCGCGTTGACAAAGAAAAAATCAAAAGTCACATTGCCTACCTGGCGGATGATAAGTTAAAAGGCCGCATGCCCGGAAAAGAAGGCTACCAGATGGCAGTAGATTATGTGGTGAAGCAGTTCACTGAAATTGGTGTAGCACCCGGAGGCGACAACGGCACCTATCTGCAAAAATTGATTTTGCGCAGGGCCACCGTGAACAACGCTATTTCAAAAGCGGTGCTGGTAGATCGTTCAGGAAATGTGGATAGCCTGAAAGCAGGCCGTGATATTTTTATAGTTCCGGGTGTATTGCGCACGGATGTGACTGCACAAGCTCCTCTTGTGTTTGTTGGTTATGGTATAGAGATTCCCGGTTCCTATTCCGATTATGAAAACATCGATGTAAAAGGAAAGATAGTAGTGTTTCTGAATGGCTCACCACAAGGCTTGAATTTGCCCTCTACCCTAATGGCGCACTTCAACAATGCTGCCTCTAAGATGGAAATAGCTGCGCAGAAAGGTGCTATTGGTGCTATAGTAGCACCTGCCACTCCTACTGCACCGATCAGCGCTGCCAGCGTAACTACCGCGGCAATGAATCCGGAAAAGACCGAAGCATATGGAAGATCCGTTGCCGGAAATCTGAGAACAACTGCACGCATTCCATTTTCAACCTTGCAGCGAATCTTTTTTAATTCAACCAAAAGTCTTACGGAAACACTCGCAAATTTACGAAACGGTAAGCCCGGATCATTTGAACTGCCATTCACCATGTTGATGAAGTATACATCTGCATTTAATGACATCGAGAGTTATAATGTGATAGGAAAAATTACAGGCAGCGACAATAAATTAAAGGATGAATATGTTGTGCACACTGCGCATTTGGATCACGTAGGTATAGGCCGGCCCATTAAAGGCGATTCCATTTACAATGGTGCCCACGACAATGCTTCAGGTGTTGCTTCACTGCTGGAAATTTCCAGAATTTATAAAAATGCAACCAAGCCACTTCGGTCAGTTTTAATTGTAATGGTAACAGCAGAAGAAATGGGATTATTGGGTTCTGCCTATTTTGCGGGCAACCCCACCGTACCGAAATCACAAATCGTGGCGAATGTGAATACCGATATGCCCACATTAATTGCTCCATTATTATCAGTGGCACCATTGGGTGCAGAGCACTCCAGCCTGGTGAAGAATGTGGATTTTGCCTGTCAGCAATTGGGTATTGTAAGGCAGGAAGACCCCATGCCGGAAGAAGTTCGTTTTATCCGCAGCGATCAGTACAGCTTCGTGCAACAGGGCATTCCGGCCTTGCATGTGAAATATGGTACACTCACCAAAGACAATTCGTTTGACCTCGTTGAGTTTACTAAAAAATGGCGAGATGAAAATTATCATCGCCCCTCTGATGAAATCACCAACAACTTTGATTTTGAAGCAGGACGGAAATATGTGCAATTAAATTTCCTGATCAGCTATTCTGTTGCGCAAACCAAAGCGAGGCCCACCTGGAATGCAGGCGACTTTTTTGGTCAGAAAACAATCAAATAAATCCTGAGAATGATATACTTTATCATTGCAGAACCATGTGCAGTTTCTTAGTTTTAATTGAATAAATTTCTAATCCACTTTATGAATACTCCTTCAAACTCAATTCGTGTGCTGGTGGTAGGTTGCGGCAACATGGGTGCTTCACACGCCACAGCCTTTCATACTATTGATGGCTTCCAGATCTGCGGAATTGTATCCACCGGCAAAAGCAAAGAAGTACTTAATGCAAAGTTAGGAGGTGGTTATGAGCTGTTTAGCGATTATGAGCAAGCATTAGTTAAAACCAAACCCGATGCGGTTTGCATCTCTACCTATCCCGATACACATGAAGCGTTTGCGGTAAAAGCATTTGAAAAGGGCTGTCATGTGTTTATAGAGAAGCCTGTTGCGGATACCGTTGCAGGTGCTGAGCGTGTGGTTGCCGCTGCAAAAAAAGCGAACAGGAAATTAGTAGTCGGATATATTTTGAGGCATCATCCCAGTTGGGAGAAATTTATAGAACTATCACGCCAGTTGGGTAAGCCACTGGTGATGCGCATGAACCTCAATCAACAAAGTCATGGAATAATGTGGGATGTACACAGAAACCTGATGAAGAGCCTCAGCCCTATTGTGGATTGTGGTGTACACTACATTGATGTGATGTGCCAGATGACGCGCAGTAAACCTTTGCAGGTTACTGCCATTGGCGCGCGTCTTACAGAAGATATTCCGGCAGGAAATTATAACTACGGTCAGCTACAGATTCGCTTTGAAGATGGCTCCGTAGGTTGGTATGAAGCTGGCTGGGGGCCGATGATCAGCGAAACCGCTTTCTTTGTAAAAGATGTGATTGGCCCGAAAGGTTGTGTTTCTATTGTAGCTAAAGATGCCGGTGCCACCGGAAAATCTGATTCCGTGGAATCACATACAAAAACAGAATCACTTCGCTTTCATCACGCTGATATTGATGATAAAAACAATTTCACTAAAAAGGATGAGTGGATTAATCTGCAGGATGAACCCGATCACCAGGAATTGTGTAATCGCGAACAGCGGTATTTTTTGAAAGCGATTAGGGAAAACATTGATCTGACAGATCATATGGATGATGCAGTCAACAGTTTGAGAATTGCTTTTGCCTGTGATGAATCGGTGCGGACGGGAAAAGTGGTTGTGCTTTAATAGCAGGTAGGCTAAATCAGCCATTGGCAATTCAGGGCATTTATGAATATCTTTGAATATCCGCTTTTTACGTGTTTATTCAACGCTTAAGTAAACTAAAACATGAATGCTGCCCTATTCACTGCTACTCCACAATCTTCTGTTAAAAAAGAAGTAGAAAGAATTTTCACACTTCAAAAAGATAATCAGCAAAGGGTTGCCAATTCCACCGCGCGCGATCGCATAAAAAAACTGGATCGTTTATTCGATGCAGTGATGAAGTATCGAAAAGATATCCAGGAGGCATTGTATAACGATTTTCGCAAACATCCCAGCGAAGTAGATATCGCAGAAATCTATAAGTTAACATCCGACATAAAGCATACGCGGTCGCATCTGGCTAAATGGATGCGTCCTAAAAAAGTAGGAACACCTCTGGCCCAAATCGGTGCGAGTTCATACATACACTATGAACCAAAAGGAGTTGTGTTGATCATTTCACCTTGGAATTTTCCAGTCAGCCTTACATTCGGACCTATGATTGCAGCCATTGCAGCAGGCAATTGCATTATGCTCAAACCATCAGAATATACTCCGCATACATCTGCGCTGATGAAAAAAATGATCACCGAATTATTTGATGAATCGGAAGTAGCACTCATTGAAGGTGACGTGGAAGCATCTACAGCCTTATTAAAATTACCTTTCAATCACATCTTTTTCACCGGTGCGCCAGAGATTGGAAAAATAGTAATGAAAGCTGCGGCCGATCACCTGGCCTCTGTTACCCTTGAGTTAGGTGGTAAATCGCCTACCATTGTAGATGAGACTGCCAATCTGAAAATGGCAGCCCAACGGATTGCGTTTGCAAAATGGATAAACAACGGTCAAGTATGCATAGCACCTGACTATGTGTTTGTGCATCAATCCGTAGCCGATGAATTTTTAAATCACTTAAAGTCGACTCTGAAGTCCTATTATGGTGAAGATGCTTCCACCTCAGCTTCTTATAATCGCATTGTTAATAATAAGCACTTCAAAAGAGTGGAAGGATATTTTAATGACGCCA
>JALOMN010000338.1 GCA_025455445.1 Cyclobacteriaceae bacterium | reverse complement strand
AAATCTGACCTGGTAATCAAAATCTTATTGGAAGAGACTTTTGATTATACTGAACTCTTTGTCAACAACGTAAAAGCCGGACAAATTTCTTCAGTGTTGCCAGGTGAATATGTGCTTAATGTAAAAAATGTACCCAGAGGAACTCTCCAGGCCAAATTGATCGGATACAAATCAGGAGCACCAATTCATTCTGCAACTTTTACAGGGCAGTACCTGGCGCTGAATGCATATCAGAAGCAATACTTTAATTACTTCAACACCGGCAACGATTTTCAACTTGTCAATTTTACAGTGCAGCCCTTTGGCAACAGCAATACCAGTATGAAAACGATGAGCAACTACCCATTGAATGTAACGCATGTTGCATTGCTTAAACAACCCATTATTGTTTCCAATGACTATCCGTTTTTCATTTATCGCGATGTGGCAATTGTAGAGCCTGGTGCTGCGGGTACTGTCTTCGGCCAACCTGCATTTAAAGATTATGTGGTAGTAGAAGCTACCAAAGATGGCATGAACTGGACACCCATCAGCGATGGATATGACGCATCATTTAATAATTCCTGGCTCACTGCTTTCAATGCGAATCAGCCCGGCAATGCAAACATCTTTGTAGACCACAACATCGATCTTACCAACCGGTTTAATGTGAACGATACATTGTTATTCCGCCAGATTGTTTTCTGATAATTCGGTAACAGCATGGGGTTGGGCAATTGATGATTTATATATTCAGCAAAAACCAACGGGAATTGATGAATCAAAAAAAATAAGCGCATCATTACAAACCTTTCCTAATCCAAGTAACGGCAAATTTGCAGTAAGCTATGTGCTGACACAATCAACACCTGTTGAGATTGGTATTTATAACCTGTCTGGTGGTTCGGTATATAATAAAACATGGGGTGAGCGCAACGCGGGCGAGTATATAGAAGAAATTTCTCTTGCGCCTGTAAATGGAATCTATCTGCTAAAATTAAAAACAAAACAAGGACTGGAAGTGAAGAAATTGATGGTGGCTAATTAATGTATTCGATCGGGCCTCACTTCTATTTTTTTTAAAATTTGGGATTCTGCAGCTAAAAATTCACGCCATCTTTTCTCCACGAGATCTGGCTCCATAAATTCTTTTGCGAGGGTGAGAAAATTTTTATAATGACCTGCTTCTGAAACCATCAGCTCATAATAGAATTTGCTGAGTTCCGGATCGGTAATCTCTTTCCACAATAAACGAAAACGCTCACAGCTTCGCGCTTCAATTAAAGCATTCAATAAAAGTCTTTCCACCAATTGCTGTTCGCGGCTCCCACCCTTTTTTACAATCTTTTGTATCTGATCTACATATTCATCCTTGCGCGGAAAACCGAGCTTAAATCCGCGTTTCTTCAATTCTTCCACCACCCTTTCAAAGTGACTCCATTCTTCGGCCACCACCGGTGTAAGCACCTCTACCACTCGCTCCTTTTCCGGATAATTGATGATAAGTGAAATACAAGACGAGGCTGCTTTCTGTTCACAATAAGCATGATCAACCAGGATGTCTTCAATATTTTTCTCGGCAATATTCACCCAGCGCGGATCGGTGGGTAACTCAAGACCAAGCACGTGCTTTTCCATTAATCAAATAATATTAAATCAAAACCAAAGTCAAGAATGTTGGATTGCCCACGATACGTGGGTGTAGGTAAATATCCGGTACCTCTTATCAGTTGCACGATGTTGTGATATTTCACAAAGAATCTGCCGCCCTTAAATTGTCCATTGAAAAAAATATCAACCAGTGGATAAGCCACGTTCACAAATCCATTCTGAACATAGAATTGTTGTATGGCCGGATTATAAGCCAAGGCAGTATAATCCGATCGCCAATGCACATCCGTGCCAATTTGCACGTTGATATTATTTTTAAAGAGTCGGTTTTCAAAAGCCAGTTGTGCATTGCCAAACCACTCAGGTGCACGATAGGCATTATCATCATTCTTAAGGAAGGTAGTATAAATTACCTGGGGCCGGAAATATACGTGACGGAAGAAGCGGAGCTCCATACGAAATTCAGGAGAGAAAATCTGTTGATTGCCAGAAGATTGAACCGGAAGAACTTCTTGTTCGCCCACCACCAGATTTTCCTTATAATAAATGAAATTGTTTAACAACGTATACTTTGCTCCGGGTGAAATGTAAAACCCTTTCCATCTTCCTTTTAAAAATGCTTCCAGCTGATTGGTGAAAGTATCTGAAAAATTATTCACCCAGGAATTGTGACTACCTCTATAAGCCTGTGACATAAATGATGGCTTAGCCAACATACTTACACCACGTGCATCCAGCCAGGGCGTGCGCAGTTGTGCTTCCAATAAATAGTTTCCATCCAACAAATATTCGGCTCTTCCGGAAAGTTCGCCAAGCGAATCAAAACGAAACGCAATCTTACCTCCTACATAATTTTCTATTCCATCATTTTTAAACGTTAGATCATTCTCTTCAACATAGCGATTGAAAGTGCTGTACTGCCGTAGTTTGTAATAGAAGTTATAAAATAAAAATGCCGCATTGCCCTTCACACCAATCTCATTTGAGAATGTTTTGAAAGTCATTTCATCCAATACATTTACAGTATCAACGTCACCTTCTTTCGTTGTATATGAAAAATACTGATCATAATAACGCTCATTGGATACATCATCGGTGAATGAATTTAATTGACTTGTCAAATCTGCCTTATGATAAATCTGCAGTGGTCCTGCCAGTTTATACTGATGATATAAATGAGCGGCAACCCGCTTCTCTTCTGTTTGTGCTTCTGTGAGATAAGGTCCGGCATTATCAGCAAAATAAGCATTGAAGGTAGTATCTGCCTGCAGATAGATTCCACCATTTTCATTAATCCGATGACGAATACGTCTTACACTTCCCAGAACAAAGTACCGTTCATTCTTTGATTTATAGCTGCTATACAAATCATAGTAATAACTCAGGGTCTGTCGATCGCCTTTTCCTGAACGTTGTATTTGTTTGTCTGCTAAAATGGGTCTGAAGTTGAAGCCAAAATTCCAACGCGGATTAATATTTCGACTGAATTCGATGCGACTCATTGCACGGCCATTGCCGCCCCACACCAGACGGAAGGTGGTGAAAGGTGATTTGGTATCATAATACAAAGGCTCTTCCGTATCATAATATAATTGATAGGCCGTAAATCCGGATGTAGCACCAATAGTTTGAGGTACAACCGGATAAATTGAATTTAATGCAGTGCCTACATTACCTAAGTCGTGATAGAAATTATTCAGCCTTTGTAAGTAAGTCCATCGATGATAATTAGAAAGCGCAGTATCCAATGGCTTATAGATGGCCTTGTTTGTAAATATCTCATTCTCAGAAACCCACAAAGTTGTTTTGGGACCATATACATTTTTGGTGGAGTCATCAACAATTTGCGACCCTCTTCCTTGCCGGCCTTCACCCTCAGGTGTTCTAACTTGTTTAGCTGGTCTGCGCGTTGTGTCTGCAATAGTTGAAGGTTGCCGCGTAGGTGCAGGTTTCTGCCCCAGTGCTGCCAAGCTCAGCAACAAACACAAGAATAATCCAGAAGTTATTTTAAAATACACGCTCAAAAATAGGTCAGTATTTGAAGATTATTACACCACATCATTATTTTCCCCTTCATCCGATTGCGTTTCGCGCCTGATGACACGGTGAATTAACTCATCAAAATGCATTCCATTTTCCAAAAACTCTGCTCTCACAGGAAGATAAAACCAATTTTTCCTTTCTAATTGAGAAACCGTGGATTGTGAAATCAGTTTCACCATATCTTTTTCAGTGGTCAATATAGAATTCACATGCATCGCATCAGCCGCAAGATGAATCTTTTGAATATCTGCAATGGAATAAACATGATGATCAGGAAAACGAAAATGTCGCGCCACCTCATACCGCTTGCTTGTGGCACGCTCAAATTGAGTATTATTAGCAATGGCCGATACAAGTACAACTTTGTTGTCGATTTCATTGGAGTGATTAATCGGCA
>JALOMN010000337.1 GCA_025455445.1 Cyclobacteriaceae bacterium | reverse complement strand
AATACAAAGCGGATGTTTAGTGCCTTCTTCCTGCATGATTTTCATTGCCTTATCAAGATCTGTTTTTAATGAAACCGGTATTTCGATAAACATGCAGGTTTTTTTATCTGTCAATGTAGAATTAATAATGGTCTCATTACTAATTACGCTGTTAGGTATTACTATCCTTCGGTTTTCAAAATCTTTTATAACGGTATGCCGGAGGGTAATGTCTTCTACATCACCGGCATACAGTTGTCCGATTCTCACCCTGTCGCCAACACTAAAGGGTTTAAAAATTACCAGGAAGAAGCCGCTGATGATATTTGAAAATGCCGATTGCGAGGCAAAGCCAACAATTGCCGCTAATACTCCGGCACCGGTGAGTAATGTAGTGCCAACTGCCCTAAAAGCTGGAATAGAACGAAATATGATTATGGAAGCGGTAAGAAGAATGATGAAGTCAACCGCATTCTTAAAGAAGTTGTATCGGGTAGGATCTACATTCAGCTTTTTAGCAGCTCCTTTAATAAAACGACCTATCAAAAACCGAAGCAGGCGTGAAAGAATGAACGAGACGACTAATACAATTAAGGCAAATATGATGTTATCCCAATACTGATCTGTGGTATCCATATGCTCGAATTTACTAATTAGTTAACCACCAAGGTAAGCGAGTTGAAACTAAAAAAACTTAAGCCATTCCTAATACTATTCTTCTTACTAATTGCCATCATTGCTTAATATTGCAATTTATGTCAAAACAGCTCGATAAAATTAAGGCACCAGTAGCCCGCGAGATGGAGGAATTTGAACAAAAGTTCAGGGCCTCTATGAAGACGCGCATTTTGCTGTTAGACAAAATCATGACCTACATTGTAAAGCGCAAGGGCAAGCAAATGAGGCCTTTATTTGTTTTTTTAAGTGCAGGAGCCTGTGGGGTAATCAATGAATCAACGTATCGTGGAGCATCGTTGATTGAGCTAGTTCATACGGCTAGCCTGGTGCACGATGATGTAGTGGATAACTCAAATTATCGAAGAGGTTTTTTTTCTGTCAATGCGCTTTGGAAAAATAAGATTGCTGTATTAGTTGGAGACTTTCTTCTTACCAGAGGATTATTTCTAGCCATGGAGTATAAAAATTATGATTTACTGGCTATTTGTACGGAAGCCGTTAAGGAAATGAGTGAGGGAGAATTGTTGCAAATGGAAAAAGCCCGCCAACTGGATATCAAAGAAGAAATCTACTATGAAATTATCCGTCAAAAGACGGCATCGTTAATAGCATCATGTTGTGCTGTGGGAGCAAGCTCTTCGGGTGCACCCGCTGAAGTTATCAGTAAGATGAAGCAGTTTGGTGAATATGTGGGTATGGCATTTCAGATTAAGGATGACCTATTTGATTATGGCGATGATGAAATTGGAAAACCATTGGGCATTGATATCAAAGAAAAGAAAATGACATTGCCCTTGATTTATGCCTTATCAAAAGCTTCCTGGTTAGAGAAAAGAAGGATAATACGCATCATCCGTAACCATAGTGAAGACTCGAAGAAGGTGAGAGAAGTAATTGAATTTGTAAAAAAATCAGGCGGTATAGAATACGCAACCAAGGTGATGGAGCAGTTCTATCAAAAGTCGCTCACGCTACTCAATGAATTACCTGCTTCTGACTATAAAACGTCCCTATCTGAATTAGTGAAATTCACTATCGACCGCAAAAATTAACGTCTTATTTTCTTACTTCCTGCTTCGAGAATAGCATACTCCTTGGAAGAACTATATTCAACAGAGTTCAAAATCTGGTCAGCCGGGCCTGCGTTTGTTGGTGCGAAGGACCCCTCCGTTTCCCACCATTTTTTTGCATTTGCTTTTGCCTCTTCTTTGTTTACCTCGAAATAGTTGATGATGGAATCACTTATAATCCACGGTTTATTTACAGAGGCATATTTCTCAAAAATCATCGCACGCATCTGTGTGCCAGAGCTCTGATTGTTGAAATGTGAAATGGTATAGGACATAGTTTCTGGCTCTGTCATTACCATGTCCCAATATTTTTTTGAAGTAACTATTTGTGCAGTGGTAAGCAGGTAGCCAAATCCATTTTCAATAGGTTCTTTGGTAATGTTGCAGGAAGCTTTAAACGATTTCTTTTTTTTACCAAAAATTGCTTCAAGTAGTGCCATAGTCTTTCATGTTTTACTTCATTAGATACTCTCTAAGCAGTAATTAGTTGCATGAAAGACAAATTATTTTAGCGAATCACGGAAATTCAGCAAAAAAAGTAACTCAGGGGCCAGTGGTTTTTTTGTTTTGACTGCTCTGAATAAACTTCTCATGTTTAATAAAGAAGTCTTCCAGGTTTTGCACGGGCAGTTTCTTGGCTATAATCTTATGCTTATTATCTAAAATATATAAGGCGGGTGTGGTATCAGCCTGGTAGAGTTCAGTATAGTGTTTTGGAATGTACGATCGCGGGCCATTCACTGTAATCCATGGCATTTTCATATCTTTGATATAATTCCTCATTTTCTGCATCGAGGTATCTGCTGCCACAGCATACACTTCAATATCAAAACGGGTTTTATTCTTTTGGTAGAAGTCTACCAGTTTGGGGGTTTCTTCTTTACAATGCCCGCAATCCGGATCAAATATGAAAAGTATGGTGTATTTGTTTTTAATGTCATACATCGAGCGGGGTTTACCATACTGATCTTGCATAATCAGGTTTGCACCCGTTTTGCCTACCAGACTAGGACGAAGCTTATCTGCATAGTCTTTAATGTTTTTCTTAACCTGGTCGCTTATCCAATAATCCATTTCACCGGTTGCGAAGTATTTATCATACAAGGAAACAAATACTGCATCAAGGCCCATTATTTCCGGATTCTGATAATTAAACACACAATTCCAAACCAGGTATTTATACGTTTCCGGATTCCGCTTTGCCTTCGCAACCATGCGGTCTATACCGAGCATAATAGAATCCGGTACTGGCGCATAGAGTTTGGTGAGGTATTCTTTAATTTTTTCCTGGTAAAACGGGCGTGGCATGCGCAGCATGGCATCATCAGCGAGATCGAAATTGTCGAAGAAGTGATCACGGTAGTATCGCAATTGAAAAGTAGAATCAATATTTCCGTTAGCTTTTTTTGGTGCTTCTGGAATATCAATCGGCAGAGTGGCGTTAATCAATCGGGCAGTAAGTAATTGTGGGTTTTTCGATACCAGTTCTTTTTGGTGCGCAGTAACTTTTTCATTTACTTTTGAAAAGGATTCACGCGCTGATTTTTTTTGGTCTTCTGCCAGTGAGCTATCTCTGAGTATTTTTATGTATGGTTCGGCTTCTTTGTTTCTTTCCATGTTATACATCAGATTC
>JALOMN010000336.1 GCA_025455445.1 Cyclobacteriaceae bacterium | reverse complement strand
ACAGGCGAAGCTGCACCGGATAAATACCAATCTTATATGCGCTCGATTATGCGCTCTACTGCAGAAGAAAATGGTCGCAACCCACAAATTGCGGAAGCCATGGTTGATGAAACGCTTGAAGTGGATAGCGTTAATCAAGCTGGCAAAGTGATCACCTTCACTACTACTGAAGCAATTCGTTTTGGTTATTGTGAAGCAAAGGTAGAATCCATAGAAGAAATTCTTAAACGAAACAAAATTGAATCGTATGAAATTGACACCTATCAATTAGGTGCAACCGAAAAAATTATCGCATTCTTTTTAAATCCATTTATCAGCGGGTTATTGATTCTGGTAATTATTGGTGGAATCTATTTCGAGTTACAAACTCCGGGTGTAGGATTTCCGCTATTCGCTGCGCTAACCGCACTGGTATTTTACCTGGTGCCTTATTACCTCAATGGCCTTGCTGAGTATTGGGAAATTATCGCGCTCTTTGTGGGAATTGTTTTATTACTCGTAGAAATATTTGTGCTACCTGGGTTTGGCATTGCCGGTGTATCTGGCATTATACTCATGGTTACTTCTATGATACTCATTATGCTCAATAATGACTTCTTCAATTTTGAATTTGTGCCACTGGGCGATATAATAGTTGCGGCCTTTGCCACGGTGGGCGGTTTGGCCGGTGGGGTCTTGCTATTGATTTTTGGTGGCGCCCGAATTAGTAAAACAAAAGCTTTTCAACGTTTTGCTTTGCCCGACACACAAGATAAATCACAAGGCTATACCGTAAATGTGCTAAACGAAAAACTGATTGGTAAGAAAGGCACAGCTTATACCGTGCTGCGCCCGGGAGGTAAAATTTTAATTGAAGAAGAAATCTATGACGCGTTTACCCGTGGCGATTACATTGAAAAAGGCGAAGCTGTTGAAGTTATCGCCAGTGAAGGCATAACATTAAAGGTGAAAAGAGTTTCATGAGAATTCTTGGAGTAATCCCGGCTCGATATGCATCTACCAGGTTTCCAGCGAAACCACTGGTTGACCTAAACGGCAAATCCATGATCAGAAGGGTGTATGAACAAGCATCAAAAAGTAAATACCTGAACAAAGTGGTGGTGGCCACTGATCATGAAGAAATCTATCGGCATGTGAATACCTTTGGTGGTGAAGTGTGTATGACTTCTCCACAACATGCCAGCGGCACCGACCGCTGTTATGAAGTTTTAACAAAAGAAAAAGGAAAGTTTGATTACGTAATCAACATACAAGGTGACGAACCTTTTATTGCACCGGAGCAGATTGATCTGCTCGCATCTTTATTGGATGGAAAGACTGAACTCGCCACGCTTATTAAAAAAATTGGAAGTGTTGAACAACTACTCAACCCAAACCTGGTAAAAGTAGTGTGCTCTAAAAACCAGGAAGCGTTGTATTTCAGTCGCTCTGTAATTCCTTACTTCCGCAATATGGAACAGTCAGAGTGGGTTACACATCATACTTATTATAAACACATTGGCATGTATGCCTACCGGGCAGATGTGCTCGGGCAAATCACAAAACTTGAAATTTCCTCACTTGAAAAAACTGAATCACTGGAACAATTGCGTTGGCTCGAGAATGGGTTTCATATTAAAGTAAAAGAAACCAATATTGAAACAATAGGAATAGACACTCCGGAAGATCTCGAAAAAGCAATTGAGTATCTCGCAAGCATCCGTTAGTTTCTTCACTGAACAACTTTCAATACTTCAAAATATCATTGTGTGTTTTGATTGCTTGCCCAAATTGAGAGGGCTCAATTTATCCTAACTTTTCAATCTGCACTCTGGATTATTCCTCATTTCATTCATTTAATAGATTCAGAAATTCAGGAATTCCTTCTTCTGCAATAATCATAACATCATCATCCTGAGAGGCTTTTTTAAAAGACATGATATATTCTTCTTTCTCGAGGTGCCCGAGATATAAACAAAGCGCATTCTCAATCAATTTACTTTCTGGAACTGATAGAGAAACTGCTTTCTCAGAAAGCATCTTCAAAAGATTATCAGAAAGCATGAAAGTGAAATTACCCATCGTATAGAATTTACAATCAAAACTACAAATTGTACTTAAAAAATAAATCTATAATCTGCATAAGCCCTCTCTAATTCAATCAATTGACTTAAAATCGCAAGAGAAACGGGCCCGGGCTTTCCGGTTCCAATCACCTTATCATCCACCTGCACAATGGGTAAAATCCGTTTTGTTGTACTGGTCAGAAATGCTTCTTTGGCAGCATACACTTCTTCAAGCCTTACATCCTCTTCGCGCACCACATAAGGCTTACCATTTAAGCTTAGGATATTCTTCCGTGTGATACCCCACAACACACGATTCGCTGGCGTCACTATCTCGTCATTCTCTTTAACAATAAACAAATTGCAACGCGGAAACTCCGACACCAGGCCATTCATATGATAAAGCACATCAGCCGCGTGTTGTTCCTTCACTTTCTGTTGCAACCAGATGCCCATTACATAATTGATCGTCTTTACATGCGGTATGTCGCGCACGTATTCATGTGTGATTACTTTGATTCCTTTTTCCAGCACTGCCTGACCGGGCATAGTAAGTGCGTGTTGCGTGATGATAAGATTGGGCCTCGCAATCTCATAACCATCCGGTGAATAACCACCGGTGAGAATCATTTTAATGCCGGCTTCAGAAACTCCATTTTTTTGAATGAGTTCTTCAATTATTTTTTTCAGCTCTTCCCTCGAAAGCGCAACGGGCAGGCGCATTGCTTCAGCAGATTTATAAAAACGATGGAGGTAATCGTCAATAAACAGAGGCTTACCATTCACCACTTTAAAGAAATCAAAAATACCATACCCGCGCTGAGTGGCCAGATCACTTACATGGATGAAGTTCTTTTCTGCAGGTATGAATTCGTTATTAAAAAAGGAATACATAATTCATTTAATTGATGTTACGCAAGATACTTGCGAATTTGTCAGGTTGAGGCTCTCGAAACCTGACTTTCCAAACGGAATAGACTTCGAGAACCTCAGTCTGACAGACATATTTTTCACTGTGCGTAACATCAAGATTTTATTTAATAGACTGATGCTTTTTTAAAATTTTTATCACTTCCTCCTTCGGAAGTGCCTTGATGATATGCCCCTCTTTGCCTTTCATTGTTTCAGCAGCGAACAATGAATTTATAATAGCTTCTTCGGTGGCTTCTATCACCGCCATAAACAATGGCGACATCGCATCGTTGCGCAAGGTGGTAGTTGCTTGTGTGCGATCAATAGATTCATGATTTATTCTCAAAGAAAGGTCTGTTGAAAAAGCGATCACATAATCACCACTTCCATTAGAACTAATGCCG
>JALOMN010000335.1 GCA_025455445.1 Cyclobacteriaceae bacterium | reverse complement strand
ATGCCATTAATAATGATGTTGCCGCAGTAATCATTGAAGGTATTCAGGGTGTGGGTGGTATTCAATTACCGGCGCACTTCTGATACTTGACGAAGTGCAATCAGGTTATGGTCGTTCCGGAAAATTCTTTGCACATCAATATGCAGGTATTGAAGCCGACCTTATTACAATTGCCAAAGGTATGGGCAATGGCTTTCCGGTAGGTGGTGTGTTGATTCATCCAACCATCAAGCCGTGGAGTGGCATGCTCGGTACTACTTTTGGTGGAAATTACCTGGCCTGTGCCGCAGCGCTTAGTGTATTAGAAGTGATAGAAGAAGAAAACCTGATGCATAATGCTCAGGAACTTGGTAATTACTGGATGAATGAACTTCGCACTTATGAAGCCATTAGTGAAGTGAGGGGAAAAGGATTAATGATTGGTTTTGATTTACCTGAATCGCTCGCTTCTTTGAGAAAAGATCTGCTCTTTAAACATCATATCTTTACAGGTGAAGCTAAGCCCAATACTGTGCGCTTGCTGCCTTCATTAGCATTAACAAAAAATGAAGCAGATATTTTACTGGAAGCATTAACGATAGAATTAACACAGACCGTCACTCCATGAATCACTTTCTTTCCGTAAATGAAGTTGCTAATCTGCATGAGTTGGTAAACACAGCACTTGAATATAAAGCAGATCCGTTTAAAGATGCTACTCTCGGGATGAGAAAGCGATTAGGTATGCTCTTTCTGAATCCTAGTATGCGCACTCGTATCAGTACACAGATTGCCGCTAAAAATCTAGGCATGGATGCTATCGTATTTAATGTTGGTCAGGATGGCTGGACACTCGAATTTGAAGATGATGCCATCATGAGTGGCACTACGGTAGAACACGTGAAAGAAGCGGCCCCGGTATTGGGAAAATATTTTGACATTCTCGGTGTGCGCACTTTTCCGTCATTAAAAAATAAAGAAGATGATTATAGCGAGCTGTATATTCATCAATTTATTAAATATGCCGGTGTACCTATACTTAGTTTAGAAAGTGCCACGCTGCATCCCCTGCAAAGTCTTACAGACCTTATTACTATACAGGAAGTTTTTAAAGAAAAACGAAAACCTAAGATTGTATTGACGTGGGCTCCACACGTAAAAGCATTACCCCAATGTGTAGCCAACAGTTTTTCTCAATGGATAACAGCCTGGGGCAAAGCCGATTTTATAATCACCCATCCGGAAGATTATGAACTCGAACGTAAATTTACCAAAGGTGCCACCATCACACACAATCAGGATGAAGCATTGAAAGATGCAGATTTTGTTTATGTAAAGAACTGGAGCACCTACCATGACTACGGAAAGATGTATTGCAATGATCCAAAATGGATGCTAACCAATAAAAAACTCACTACCACAAACAACGCCAAAGTAATGCATTGCTTACCCGTGCGAAGAAATGTGGAATTGAGTGATGAAATTCTGGATGGATCAAATAGTTTAGTAACCCAACAAGCAGGAAACCGGGTGTGGGCAGCCCAGGCGGTGCTGGCGGAATTATTAAAGAGTAAATAGTCATGAGCTGATAGTATTGAGTCAATATGGAATCAGCGAACAAAAACTCAAGACTAATTTCTCAGGACTAAAAACTAATGACTAACTACTGAAGACTACAAATATGAACAAACTATATATTATCAAAATCGGAGGTAATGTGCTGGACGATGAGAAGGCACTCAAGAACTTCCTGAAGGATTTTGCCTCTATTCAGTCACCGAAAATATTAATTCACGGTGGTGGTAAGATCGCCACCAAACTGGGTGAGCAATTAGGCATCAAATCACATTATGTAAAGGGAAGACGCATTACCGATGCACAAACACTAGACCTGGTTACAATGGTGTATGGCGGTTTGGTAAATAAACAAATTGTGGCAACGCTTCAATCGCATCATTGCAATGCCATGGGTGTGACCGGTGCCGATGGTAACCTGATTAAAGCTGTTAAGCGACCGGTAGGTGAAGTGGATTTTGGATTTGTTGGAGACATTACCGTAGATAGTGTAAACAGTACGTTGTTATACTTTTTGTTAAAACAAAATGTGATTCCTGTATTTGCGCCACTCACCCATGCTAATGGAATGATGTTGAACACCAATGCAGATACAATCGCTTCTGTATTGGCAATTTCGTTGAGCAAACATTTTGACGTACGCCTTATTTTCTGTTTTGAAAAACAGGGAGTGTTGATGGATATCAACGATGAAGACTCTGTGATTCGAAATCTGAACTATACAAATTATCAGGAATTGTTATCAAAAGAATCATTCCATGATGGCATCTTACCAAAACTTGAAAATGCCTTCCATGCAATTAAATCAGGTGTAAAAGAAGTATTGATTGGGGAACACACAAATTTACTGGCCAATACGAGCTATGAGACAAAAGGCACCTTGATTACCCATTCATGAAAGAACATCTGCCCCATATTGCGCTTGAGTTACTGCAGCAACTGATTAGCATCCCATCTTTCAGTAAAGAAGAAGATAAAACTGCCGGATTGTTGATGAGTTTTTTCCAATTCCACGGAATGGAAGCTCAACGCAAAGGAAATAATGTGTGGGCGAAAAATAAATTCTTCGATCCTGTCAAGCCAACTATCCTATTAAACTCTCATCATGACACGGTAAAACCAAATCCGGGTTATACCCGCAATCCCTTTTCTGCTGATATTATAGATGGCAAACTTTATGGTTTAGGTAGCAATGATGCAGGCGGACCATTGGTTTCACTTCTAATGACCTTCTTTAATTTCTATCAACAACCTAACCTGAAATATAACCTGGTGATGGCTGCTACAGCCGAGGAAGAAATTTCCGGAACGAATGGAATAGAATTGATTTGGGGCGATTTGCCGAAAATCGATTTTGCAATTGTGGGAGAGCCCACGCTTACAGACATTGCCATTGCAGAGAAAGGATTAATGGTTTTAGATTGCATAAGCCGGGGAAAAGCTGGCCATGCCGCGCGTGAAGAAGGCGTGAATTCCATTTACCAGGCGCTTAAAGACATTGAGTGGTTTCGCACTTATCACTTTCCTAAAGTATCCGAATCGTTGGGTGTGGTTAAAATGTCCGTTACTGTGATTCATGCCGGGCAGGCGCACAACCAGGTTCCAGCTGAATGTTTGTTCACCGTTGACATACGCGCGACAGACACTTATACACTGGAGGAAATTCTAGAGACACTGAAAATAAATGTCGCTTGCGAGGTGAAGCCACGATCCATGCGTCTGCGTCCGTCAGGCATTGATGTGAACCATCCTATTGTAAAGGCCGGCAAAGAACTTGGTAAAAAGCTTTATGGATCGCCAACGACCTCTGATCAGGCGCTTATTCCAGTACAATCCATTAAAATGGGTCCAGGCGATTCAGCCCGCTCGCACAGTGCCGATGAATT
>JALOMN010000033.1 GCA_025455445.1 Cyclobacteriaceae bacterium | reverse complement strand
CAATATCTGCAATGTCAACTTTTCCATCTCCATCGTTATCAATATTGTCGAAGCAGTTACAACCTTTTTCTACGTTAACTGGGAATTTACAATCGGTAGGACACACTCCGCCATTTGCAGAGCTTCGTGGGTCGCACTCGAAGGTTGTAACGGGAGTTTGTGCAAAGGATTTATTTGATCCTGCTGTGAATACTAAAAATGTAAAAACAAAATAAAAACAGATCTTACACAGAATCTTTCGCTCGCTCATCATTAAGAAGTTTTATCTCACAATTAACACGGAACCAGTTTGAGCTTTTTCATTCGGGCAACCGAACGCAAAGAAGTAAGTACCATCGGGTACCTCTTTCCCTTGATAGGTGCCATCCCAACCTTCAATGGGATAGCCGGTCACCTGAAAAATTCTCCTACCTCTTCCATCAAAAATATTCATGGTGCATTCACCAAATTGTTCAATGCCATTGATAACCCACCGATCATTATTTGAATCACCGTTGGGTGTAAAGGCAACAGGAAATTTCAACGCTTCCGCAATGGGGCAATCTGTTTTGGTGTCGATAGTTATCTGTGCCTCACCAATGCAGCCATTGGCTTCCGTGGTAGTAACAGTATAGGTGTCAGGTGTCGTTACTGAAATAGTGGGCGTAGTTTGATTATTACTCCATTGATAGGTTTGATAGGTTCCCGCTAATGAAAGAGTAGATGATTCGCCCGGGCAAATTTCTGTAGCTGTTGCAGTAATCACCGGTGTGGTGGCTGTACTTATGGGGAGATTTTTAGTGACAGAATTAGTACAGCCAGTTACGTTGCTATAGCTAATGGTTAACTTCACAATATAAGTTGCAGCAGCGGTATAGGTGTGCTCTGGATTGGGCACTGTGCTCGAAGTATTATCTCCAAAGTCCCAGCCAAATATGGGAGTAGTTACTAATGGATCAATAACCGAAGATGAACTATTGAAGGAGATAGAGTTATCCACGCAACCTTCAGTAGGCATAGTGAAACTGGCACTGGGTACCTTTAACACGTTAACGGTGGTTGGCAATGTTTCAGTAGTGCAGCCCAAACCTGTGTTGGTTGCTTTCACTTTATAATCTCCCTTTGCGGTTACATTTAAAGAAATACCGGTTTGACCGCTTATTGCAGTGCCATCTTTTATCCACTGGTAGGTATAGCCTGTTTCGGAATTTACAGTGAGTGTTAAAGACTGTCCTTCACAAATAGTATTGTTAGCGTTTGAGCTGCTGATTGTAAAGGATGGTGCCGAAATAAGTTCGATAAGTTTAGTAGCCTCATTACTGGTGCAATCGCCCACCTTTACTGTAAGTGAGTAAGTACCTGCATTTGCCTGTGTGGAAGCCGCAATATTTATAGTTTGAAGGGTAGAGGTGAAGTTATTGGGTCCAGTCCATTTATAGGTAGCTCCTGAAATAGCCGTGGTGGATATGGTGATAGGATTACCCACACAAACAGGAGCATTGGTAGTAATCACAGGTAACGCAGGAGCACTTCCTGCGCCCGGGTTTATTACAATGGGATTAGACACTACCGTACACGCCCCACCTTCGCTGGTAGCAGTGACTGTATACGTAGCGGCAACGGAAATATCAGCAAACGGGTCTGTACCGTTTTTTATTGAGCTAAACCCATTGCTCCAATTATAAGTAACGCCAGGCATAGCAATCGCATTAAGTCGTATGGTTTGCGATGCGCAGATAGTAAGCGGAGACTCATTAAGTATTTTTGGTTTGTGGCAATTTAGATTTCTCAGTATTTCTACGGAAAAAGGACCGTTGCTTTGATCTACCACGGAAGTCGAAAAATAAATATCAGGTTTCGAATCACCATCTAAATCACCTGCCCGAACCGCATAATTTTTTTTACCTGAATTGATAACTACTTTGGTAAAATTGAGTGCAGTAAGGCTACCATTGCTGAGATAAGCATTTAGTGTGTTAGTGGTAGCACTGCAGGCAACAATAAAATCCGCAAATCCATCGCCATTTAGATCACCGGTGTCAATGCTCCAGGGTTGTGTATCAGTTGTAATTGTGACAGGTGCTGCAAAAGAGATTGTAGTGGCAGTACTTTGATTAATAAAAACGAAGACAGCAGTAGGTGTAAAAAAGCTTACTGCAACAATATCTATCTTTCCATCATTATTAAAATCCGCAGATCCGACATCGCGCAAAGCACCTGAGATTGTAATAGGTATAATATCAAATGCGAAGGATGTAGCGGTGCTGTTGTTTCTTAATACAAATAAATTGTTTGCTTGAAATTGGGTGGCGATAATATCTTTTTTTCCATCACCATTAAAGTCCTGTATATCCAATGCGTAAGTAACTGATGCACCTGTTACAGTAATTTTGGTTGGAGTGCTATTGATTGTGGTTGCACCACCACTGCTTTCATTTTTAAATATATAGAGTTCATTAGTGGTGCCATTGGCCACAATAATCTCAGGCTTACCATCATTATTCAGATCTTCTATTTCCACCTGTCGTGCAACATGTCCGGCATCCAGGAAAAGTACTGTGGGAGATAGAAAAACCGGGTTTCCGACAGTGCTATTGTTAATTAATACAAATACAGAATTAGTTGTGGTTCCACCTCGTGAAGCTACGATGTCAGGTTTGCCATCACCGTTGATATCACCTGCCGTGAGAAAACTGGTTGGAGCATTTATATTGAGGGAGGGGATTGTGGTATCTACCATGTTGGCGCTGGTAATATTACCAACAGAAGTTTGATTCATAAACAGCGATAATGAAGTTGCTGTCGTTTGATTTCTTGTACCAATCAGGTCTGGTTTATTATCACCGTCAATATCTATTGAAATCAGATCTGCGATGTTATTCGCACTTGCCTTTGAAACCGGTGTATTAAGTTTTGCAGGGTCAAAACCCTCTCCGCTAAAGACAGGCATATACTTAGCGCCAGATTGTGTAGATAGTTTGGTATTGGTGTTTACTACGCGAATGTTATCGAGTTTTGCCTGTGGTGGCACTTCAACTTCAATCGTGGAATTTGAGCTGGATATGATTCTTCCTCTAACATGATCAAACCAAACCTGCAATTGTGAGCTGTTCGTACTAAAGCCACTGCCGGTAATTACAATAGTAGCATTACTAAATGATATACTGGGTTCAATTTTCTGAATAACAGGTGCCTGACCATTGCTGACGAATGCTGCACACAAAAACAGGCTTAAGAAAACTCCAATAGACTGCTTCATAATTTTTTTACTCTATTGTTAATAACCATGCATCTTTAAATCTGGGCATTCTGCGATACTTGTCGCGCTCAGTTCTTACACGGTTAATATCATTATCTTCAAAAACGTGAACGTACCAAAGATTCTTTTCTGGCGAATAGGCGTAATTCGCATTAAAACCGATATACACGAGGCCTTTGGCCAGTTTTATTGCATTGTCTCTTATTCCAAAGGCACCCACTATCACATAATTGCCAATGGGTAATTCAAATGGATTACTTCCGCCACTGAATTTATAAGTTCTTTCCGGGCCAACATCAGCTTTTTCTTCCACTTTAGGTGTGGGGGGCACGGTTTCTTTTGGAGTTTCTTTTACTACCGGTACTACTACAATTTCTTTTGGAGTTTCTTTGATGGGTTCTTTAGGAATCGGCTCTTTTGGTGTTTCTTTTACGGGCTCCTTAGGTGTTTCCTTAATTGGTTCTTTCGGAGTTTCTTTAACTGGATCTTTTACAGGCTCCTTTACGGGCTCCTTTTCTGTATTTTTAGTTATCACTACTGCCGCTGCTGTTGCAGCAGCAACCTCAGCAGCTTTTTTCTCCTCTGATAGTTTACGGGCTTGTTGGTCCGCTGCCTGTTGGGCTTGTGCCTCCTGTTTTTTCTTTTCTTCGGCTTGTTGTGTAGCAATCTCTTGTTGTTGCTTTTCCTGTGCTTGCTTCGCAGCCAGTGCGGCTGCTGCTGCAGCCGCTGCTTCTTTTTGCCGCGTTTCTTCTGCCAGTTGTGCGGCAACAGCAGCCTCTTGTTGTTTCTTTTCTTCTGCTTGTTGTTGTGCTAATGCTTCTTCCTGTTTTTTCTTGTCTTCTGCCGCTTGCTTTGCCTGAGCTTCCTGTTGCTTTTGCTTTTCCAATTCTTCCTGCTTCTTCTTTTCTGCAGCAATCTCTCTCGGGGTTAATTTTTTAATCTCAGTATCAATAAAAGAATAGGCTTGAACTTTAGTTTTATTTTTTGTTTTGGAATCCGACTTTGGAGCTTTGCCCAGGTAACTCAAATGGATCTCGTAGCTAGGAGAATTAAGTTCATTCACCCCTGTGTTTGCCAGTGAATATGATGCGCCCACTGCGAATTTTTTATTAATCTTGATCCCACCCAGTGCGGAAATACCAAAGTCTTGTTTATATGAACCTCCTACCCATACAAGATGATTTAAATGGACTACACCAGCAACTTCATACTGCGAGGGGAGTACATTGTTCATGCGATATACTACATAGGGCTCGAAAATATGTTTGTCATTAGCAAAGTAAAAGCGGTTGCTGGCATGTATGATAAGTGATTCAAAGGGCTTTACTTCAGTAACTGTGAAGGCATCTTCACTCACATATGCAGGTGTAAAAAGGGTTGGCATGGTAACCCCCACATGAAATGTTTTCAGGTGAGCCGAAATGCCTGCATTCCCAATAACGGATGAGGTATTGCCAAGTAAGTTTACAAGGGCCAGATCATTCCCAAGGTCATCCAGTTTAGCCAGGTCTACTGTGTTCCAGGAACCTCCACCAGAAATACCAAAGCGTATAAAATTTCCCTCACTGATTTTCAATGAATAAGCCGCTGTAAACAGCAATCCGGAGTTGGTTAAAATACCCCGTGAATCATTGGCTACATTTATTCCGATATTCAATCCCGATTTAAGGGGAGTATGATAACTGAAGTTGGCAATAGTAGGGCCACCTTCCACACCAGCCCATTGTTTGCGGTAGGATAGTGTCATTGCATTGCGGCCATCAATACCCGCGAAGGAGGGATTTAAGGTATAAGGATTTACAAAAAACTGAGTAAAGTTACTGATGTCCTGGGCCAGACTTTTTCCTAACGTAAAGCACAAAAGAAATAATATCAGATACTTAACTCTTTGCATATAGTTGCAGTTATAGCAAATCTACAAAAAAACATACAACCCTCGCACTTTGATTTGTATTGATTTAATCTTGATATAATAAGAATGAGATGGGTAACCAATTGCTTACTTGAATTACACCGAAGGATGAATTAAAAAGGATAACCAATACCTATGTTGAATATGACAGGTTCTTTTTCTGTGCCAAACGGTTTAAAGAATTTAAACTTATTTAATACAAATCGTTCTCCCACTTCTCTCGCGGGGTCATAGGCTTTAATACCAAAGTCAAGTCGCAATACAAGAAATGAAAAATCGAATCGTAAGCCAAAGCCGGTGCCCACACCAAATTCTTTTATAAAGCCTCTGCTGAATTTTGTTGAGCCTTGCCACGTAGGCGTGGTAGGTGATGTTTCGGAGGATACATTTGCTTCTCTGAATGACCATACGTTTCCGATATCCACAAATACGGCACCACTTACAAAGCCAAAAATTTTCTTTCTTAATTCTGCACTACCCTCCAGCAGTATGTCGCCAGGTCTTTCATAACGATAATCGAACAAACCGTTAGCTTCCGGATTGGTGCTTAGGTCAGGGGGCTTTGTGCCAATCCCTAATCTGCGCGGTCTCCACGCTCTCACACTGTTACTGCCTCCGGCAAAGAAATATTTTTCATAAGGCAATACACCTCCTGAATTATAGGAATACGCCACGCCCGAATTAAACCTCACGGCAAATAATGTATTTTTATTAATGACAAAACTTCTTCGTGTATCCAGGTTTGCTCTTACGTATTGATATAATGCCAAACCTTGATCAGTAATATATTGTGGAGTAGCAAAGTTAAATAAGGTGCCACCTGATTCAAGCTGGAAGCGAATGATGTGACTATGCCTCAGCGTGTTTCCATAATTATTAGGATTCCACGTAATCGAAAATATCACACTACTTACAAAAGAAGGATCAAACGAATTTTTAAGATTATTACCCTGGTTCTCCTGCAAGTCAGTAAGTAATGCATTAAAGGCGCTATCCACTTTTGAGCGGATAATATTCAAGTTGATTAATGTCAAGGAAAATTTGGTGATATTTCGATTCTCCCAGGTATACGTGTCGGATAATGTGGTGATGGATCGCTTATACTCTGGTCTATCTGTATAATTATATCCTGCTAATAGCCTGGTGCGTGGGTTAAACCTCGCATATTTAAATGCTTGCTTTTCACTGAATGGAAACAGAAACTGAGGGAAGGTAATACTGCCATTTACACCGGCATCAGTGCTTTTGTAAAAGTTGCCAACTTCGGTTGCAGAGGCAACACCTTCAAAACCAAATCGTGCATTTAATTCGATAATCTCAAGTCCTCGGAATATGTTTCTTTTCTTAAAGCTGGTGCTGAAGTACGGGCCGGGAAAACCTTGAGTCACTGTCATGCCCACCTCATTCGACCATGAATATCGATCGAGCGCACTTGAAAAGATATTGGCTACAAACTTTCCACCAGAGGTATCGTAATTTATATTGATGAACTTAAAAATGTCGAGGTTGGCAAGTTGTCGTTGTGTGTTAAATGTGCGGTTGCGACTGTACAAACTGTCTTGCGTAATAAATACCCGCTGTGTGAGAATTTTTTTGCTGTACAGATTCTGATAATATTTGTAGGTGATGTTGCGATACCGTTCTGATTGTCTCCTGTTTTCATTTGAAGTCAGGTTCACACCGGCATCGGTTGTAAATATTACCGAATCAATTCTGAATTTTTTGTGAGCTAGTCTCCGGGCCGGATTGTTTATCTGAATTAGTAATGTAATGCGCTTATTCCCTCGAATGGCAGTATCTACAGCAAACTCTATATACTGTCTGCTAAAATCATAATAACCCTGATCTTTGAGCATCAAATCAATTCGTTCCCTTTCTTTATTTAATTTTTCCTGATCGTATTGGTCATACTTTTTAATCAGGCTACTGGATTGTTCTTTTTCAAGAATTTGTTTGATGTTAGCATCGGCAACCATAAAAACGATTGAATCATAGAGGTAAGCTGGTCCGGGGGTTATCAGGTACTCGACACTTATTCTTTTTTCATATTCCTGTGTGGTAAATGAAATTTGGTTCCGGAAGTATCCTTTTGTAAACAGATAATCATTAATTCTTTTGCGCGTATTTTCAACTTTGCTGGAATCAAAAACGGTAGCCTCTTCACCCCACTGCATGAAATTATTTCCGTTTTCAATTTTCTTATTTATACCATCTATTTTTTGTGATTTACGGAATTGTAGTTGGGTGATCTTTCTCTGATTTTTTGTTTTTGAAATTTTCGTATTGAACTTTTTTTCAACAGCCTCTCTCTTATTAATAAATTTTTGCTGGTCGTATCGTTTCTCTCCTTCGTGGTGCATCCATACCAGTGTGTTAATGGGTAAACCAAGAAGTCTTCGGTTTACTTCCTGGGTATAAAGGGTTGGGATTTCAGCAGTGCTGAAACCTTTAGGAGCCTTCACCTTTTGGCGATATAGTAACTTTTGATTTTCTTGTAGGTATCGTGTACCAAGGCAACTGCTAAGCAGCCATGATAATAAAATAAATACAGAAATATTTCTTAACGCTTTCACAATGATATCTAAAGCCAAAGTTAAGTATATCAAATCACTGCAATTAAAGAAATACCGCATACAGGAGCAATGTTTTGTGGTAGAAGGCGCTAAATCAGTAAAGGAACTACTTCAGTCTGATTTCCAGGTGTTGTGGCTTGCAGCAAGCAATGCGTTTATTTCTGCCAATGAAAAACTTATAGTTGCGAGTAAAGCGGAGTATGTAGAATCAACAGAAGCAGAAATGTCTGTATTGGGTCAATTTCAAACGAATGACTCAGCGCTGGCATTGGTTACTATGAAACCGAACTTACCACCAGTGCTATCCGAGGAAGAATTAATGGTGGTATTGGATGATATCCGTGATCCTGGTAACCTTGGCACCATTGTGCGAACGGCAGATTGGTATGGGGTTAGAAATATTATTGCTTCAGAAGAAACTACTGATTTTTATAATCCGAAAGTTCTGAATGCAAGCATGGGCTCTTTTTGCAGGGTCAATGTTTTTTATACTTCCTTAACAGATTATCTTACTTCGGTGCGAAAACCAATATATGGTGCCTTTATGGATGGCATGGATGTGCATACACTTAATTATTCCGGTGGTGGCTTGTTGGTAATTGGTAATGAATCAAACGGAATTTCAAAATCTGTTGAGAAACTGGTAACACAAAAAATTACTATACCGCGTTATGGAAAGGCCGAATCACTAAATGCTGCCATTGCTGCTGGAATTATCCTTGATTCTGTGAGGCAATCAAAGAAGTGAATTGCTTTGTGCTGCGGCCTCTTCAGAGATTTGCTGCGCGTTCTCTTTACCCAGGTATCTGTCAATTATATAATGTCCGAGATAAATCAAGGGTGTTAGCAATATGGCAACTGAAAATTTATAAATATAATTTGTGATGCCGATAGCAACGATTTGGGTGCCTGAAAATACCCCAAAGAAGGCAATATAGAGCACCACGAAGCTATCAATGAATTGTGATACCAGTGTAGAGCCAGTTGCTCTGAGCCACAACATTTTCGAGCCTGTTAATTTTCTTAATTTCTGAAACACAAACACATCGATGAGCTGACTTAAAAGAAAAGCAGCTAATGAGCCAATGATAATGCGTTGTCCTTGCCCTAAAATTTTATTAAAGGCAAAGTCCATGTTAAAGTAATTTCCTTCCGCATCCAGATTATTGGCTTCCAGCCACCACTGTGCCGGAGGTAACTTGATTGTCATGAAAATTACAATAAATGAGTAGGCAATAAAAAATGCCGCCAAATAACTAATTCGCTTTACTCCGGGCTTTCCGAAATATTCATTGATGAGATCGGAAGTAATGAATACAACAGGCCAGATGACAGCACCAGCTGTTAAATTAAAATCCATGGTAAACCCAAGGATATTTAAATGGGCAGGAGTGAGGCCGAGCGTTTGTTCTCCTGAAAATATTTTCACGCCAATCATCTCAGCCATGATGGCGTTGGTCAGGAAGATTCCTGATAAGATTACGAAAAGACGATTTTTTTTCTGCTCAAGTGTGTCCATTAGCTTTCAAGATCAAAGGTTGTTCCTTCAATGGCCAGTTCGGTATTGGTAAAATAAGCGCGTGCTTCAATCAATAGTGGCTCAAGTTCACGATACCTTGCAGAAAAGTGACCAATTATTAATTTTTTCACATTACACTGAAGTGCGGTTTTAGCGGCATCTGCTGTTGTGCTGTGTTTGGTTTCAATGGCCTTTTCGCGCTCGCCTTCCATAAAGGTGGTTTCGTGATATAACAGATCAACCCCACTGATTTGTTTAAACATATTTTCGTTCCAGGCGGTATCAGAGCAATAAGCATATGATAGGGAAGGGCGGGGAGGTAACGTGTACTGCTCGTTTTTATAAAGCAGTGAACCTTCCTCGTCATACACATCCGCACCCGTTTTTAATAATGCAAGATGTTGAAGTTTCATGTTTGGAATAATTTGCTGCTTGTCAATTTTTCGGGGCTTCACTTTTTCCTGAAACAAAAAACCGGCACAACTAAGTTTATGTAAAAGCGGAATGGTAGTAACAGTAATCGCCTCGTCTTCAAAGATCAGGAGCGGAGCATCCGCATCAAAGAGATGAAATTTTAAATTAAAATTGAGCGCTGACTTTGAATATTTCAGGTTCAGCAGAATTATTTCGTCTAATCCTTTTTGGCTATATAGATGTAAGTCGGTGGTGCGTCTCTGCAAGTGCATCGAAAACAGTAATCCCAATAAACCCAGGCAATGATCACCATGAAGGTGACTGATGAAAATATGATCAATCTTAAGAATGGGAATCTGGTAACGCATCAGTTGCATCTGAGCGCCTTCGCCACAATCAATAAGAAAGTGCCTGTTTTGTATCGTCAGATATTGTGAGGTAGGGAATCTTCCATAGGCTGGCAATGCACCGCTTGAACCCAGTATCGTTAATTTGAAACTCACGTG
>JALOMN010000334.1 GCA_025455445.1 Cyclobacteriaceae bacterium | reverse complement strand
GGCAATTTCGGACAAGCCATGGCGTATGCGTGTCGCAAGTATTCCAAACCATTAATCGTGGTGGCCAGCGTAAATGCCAATCCATTCAAAATTGATCGCATGCGTAAGTTAGGCGCGGAAGTTATTTTAACGGGAGATGATTTTGATGCCGCCAAACTTGTGGCAAAAGAAGAAGCTAAGAAGAATGGATTTCGGTTTGTAGAAGATAGTAGTGATGTGGAAACAGCAATCGGGGCAGGAACGATTGGACTCGAATTATTACGCTATCCAGAAAAGTTGGATACTGTACTCGTGCCACTAGGTAATGGAGCCTTGATCAATGGTATCGGTAAAGCATTTAAGGAAAATAGTGCCGGCACTAACATAATTGGTGTGCAGGCAAGTGGCGCACCAGCCATGATTGAATCATGGCAACAGAAACGAATGGTTTCTCATTCCAGCATACAAACAATAGCAGATGGCATCGGAGTGCGCATACCTGTGCCGATTGCATTGGAAGAAATGAATGAAATCATGGATAACGGCATCCTGGTGAACGATGAAACTATTATCAAGGCAATGAAATTGATTCATCGTACCTTAGGCCTGGTAACTGAGCCATCAGGGGCCGCTGCGATTGCTGCTTTAATCCAGCATGGTCATTTATTCAAAAATAAAGTGGTTGCGGTAATTTTATGCGGTAGCAATATAACGGATGAACAATTTCAAAATTGGTTAATAAACTAACTATGAATTATAACGATGCAACCTTAGTAGAAGTAGATGAAGCATTGAAAGAGGCGCACATTGCCTTTCTATCTTATAAAAATTTTTCTGGTAACAAGAAGGCACAGTTTCTCCGCGTGATTGCCGAAGAGATTGAAGCACTCGGTCAGCAGCTTGTGGATACTGCCATGCGCGAAACTAATCTACCTGAAGCGCGCATCATCAACGAACGTGGTCGCACTACGGGTCATTGCCGCATGTTTGCGGATATGGTGGAAGAAGGTTCGTGGGTCGAGGCGAGAATAGACACGGCCATACCAAACCGCATGCCCGCACCAAAACCCGACATCAGGAAAATGCTTGTGCCGATTGGTCCGGTGGTGGTATTCGGTGCCGCTAATTTTCCTTTAGCATACTCTACAGCCGGTGGCGATACTGCGTCTGCATTGGCTGCAGGTTGCACGGTGATTGTGAAAGCGCATCCGGCACATGCAGCTACTTCCGAATTAATAGCAGGCGCAATTAAGAAAGCAATTGAAAAATCCGGAATGCCTCAAGGTGTTTTCCAGCATCTTCATGGCGCTAGCTTTGAAGTGGGGCAGGCGTTGGTGAAAAATCCACTCACTAAAGCGGTTGGCTTTACAGGTTCACTAGCCGGAGGTAAGGCGTTATTTGAAGTTGCTAATAAGCGACCTGAACCGATTCCGGTATTCGCTGAGATGAGTAGCATTAATCCTGTAATTCTTTTGCCTGAATCATTAAAGCGTGATGCCGATAAAACGGCAGCGTCATTGGCAGCTTCCATCACATTGGGCGTGGGTCAGTTTTGTACCAACCCGGGCTTGATAATCGCAGTGGAGGGTGAAGGTCTAACTAAATTTATAACGGCTCTTTCAGCAGAGTTTACTAAAGCATTGCCTGGCACGATGCTTCATCAGGGCATTGCTGATAATTATTCAAAGAAATTAACCATTGCATTATCTCAAAAAGGAGTAATGGTAGAAGGTGAGTCAGCGGCACCAGGCATTACTTCACAAGGCCGACCTTTGGTTGCTTCCGCAAGTGCGGAAACATTTTTAAAAAATCCTTCATTAGCAGAAGAAGTGTTTGGTCCATTTTCATTGATAGTACGATGCAAAAACTCAGATGAACTGCACAAGGTTATTAATTATACCCATGGGCAACTTACAGCTTCTGTTATTGCAGATGAATCTGAACTTGCAAAACATGTTGCATTATTAAATATTCTGGTTGAAAAAGCCGGTCGATTAATTATCAATGGTGTGCCTACCGGTGTAGAAGTGTGTCCTTCCATGATGCATGGTGGTCCATTTCCAGCTACGACTGATTCACGTTTTAGTGCGGTTGGTATTGATGCGGTGAAGCGCTTTGCGCGACCGGTTGCCTTTCAGAATTTTCCGGATGCGTTGCTACCTGATGAATTAAAGAATGATAACCTTCTAGGGATTTGGCGACTTTATAATAATGAATGGAGTAAGAAATAGACCTATGGTAATTGGCGCTAAAGCAATGTCTGTCAGCTGCTGACTATTAACAAATCGATATGAGTAAAACATTTTTTTGTATTGACGCTCACACGTGCGGAAATCCGGTGCGCGTGGTTGCAGGCGGTGGCCCCAACTTGTACGGGAAAAACATGAGCGAAAAGCGTCAGCATTTTATGCGCGAGTTTGACTGGATTCGCAAAGGGCTGATGTTCGAACCACGGGGTCATGATATGATGAGCGGAAGCATTTTATATCCGCCTTCTGATCCTGCAAATGATGTAGGCATTCTTTTTATTGAAACCAGTGGTTGCCTGCCCATGTGCGGCCATGGTACAATTGGAACGGTGACGATTGCTATTGAAGAAGGACTCGTTACTCCGAAAACTCCGGGAGTACTGAACCTTGAAGTGCCGGCTGGTCTGGTGCGCGTAGAGTATAAGCAGGAAGGTAAAAAAGTGAAGTCAGTTAAGATTAGAAATGTGAAGGCATATCTTGCTGCCGAAAATATTACGGCCAATTGTCCAGACTTAGGTGAGTTAGTACTCGATGTTTCTTACGGGGGAAACTTTTACGCCATCGTAGATGTGCAGAAAAATTTTCCCGGACTTGAGCACTTTACCGCTGATCAGTTGATAAGCTGGAGTCGGGAGTTGCGAAAAAACATCAATAAGAAGTATCAGTTTGTGCATCCTGAAAATCCAACGATCAATGGATGCAGTCACATCTTGTGGACTGGCAAAGTAATTGACCCAACTTCAACTGCCCGCAATGCAGTGTTCTATGGAGATAAAGCAATTGATCGCTCACCTTGCGGCACGGGCACTTCTGCGCGATTGGCGCAATGGTATGCGAAGGGTAAGTTAAAACCCGGAGAAGATTTTATACATGAAAGTATTATCGGGTCTAAATTTATTGGACGCATTGAAGAAGTCACCGAACTCAATGGAAAGCCAGCTATTATTCCCAGTGTAGAGGGGTGGGCAAAAATTTACGGTTACAATACAATCAAAATTGATCCGGAAGACGATCCATATGCCTATGGATTTCAGGTGATTTAATTACACTGCTTTGAATTGTTCGAATGCTTCCTTGCAATCATTACAATAATGAATTGCACGACAAAGCGTAGGGCCGAATGGATTTTTTAAATCTGTATTG
>JALOMN010000032.1 GCA_025455445.1 Cyclobacteriaceae bacterium | reverse complement strand
AGCCATATTTCCTTGTCATCTGGTCCAAGATGGCTTGCCTCTTCATAAGCGCTGATGCTGGATATCGTGTTTCCTATCTTAAATTCAGCGTGCGCTGCAGCCTTCCAATACTCTGGGTTATGGCTATTTATTTTTATTGATTTGTTAAAGAAATGAAGAGCCTGATGCCATTTTTCTTGTTTTTCCAGGCAACTACCGGCACCAAACCAGGCTTCATCGTAAAGCGGATCCAGTTTGGTTGACTTTTGAAAATATTTCAGCCCCAGATCGTATTGTTCCAGGTTTTCATAAGCAGCACCGATACAGCAATAAACTTCGGGGCTTGGACCCTCAATTTCTATTGTTTTCATAAACTCTTCCAATGCCTTATTGTATTGAGTAAGGTTCATGAAAGAGTTACCCATATTGAAGTGCGCGGAAGCGAAATTTTCATCAATCGCTATCGCATATTCATAGGCTTCAATTGCCTCATCGTAACGCTCGAGTTTGTTACTTACAATACCAAGGTTATACCATGCTGCGGCTGAAAAGGGATCTTCGTCAATAAATTTTCTATAATAAGAGAGGCTGCCTTCTAACTGGCCTACTACATCAAGACAAAAAGCGAGTTCATATAATGAACCTTCGTGGCTGATATTCTCTTCAATCGACTTTTTATATACCTCAATGGCCTCATCATATTTCTCCATGCTCTGGTATGCCAGGCCAATGTTATAGTATATCTCATCTTTTTCATCTTCTGAAAAAGTAAGGGCTTCTTCATACATCGCAATGGCATCTTCATACTTTCCTTGTAAGGAAAGTATAGAACCGATTGAAAGAGATATTTCTAAATCGTGTGGATGCAGATTTTTAGATTGTTCTAATAATTCCAGAGCCTCATCATAGCGCTGAAGATTGGTAAGAATTTGTGCTTTGATGGTAAGTAATTCTGTTGAAAAGGGATATAATCCCATCGCTAGTTCTACCGCAGTAAGCGCCTTTTTAAACTTACTTTTTTCGAGATAATAATTGATGATTGTTTCGTATGCTTCAATGTCGAAGAAATTGCTTTGATTTTGCTTAAGAGTTTCTTCGTAGCGCTTGATCAACTCCTCTTCCTCTTGTCTCTTTCTAAATTCCTGAGCCATTCGCAATAAGGTTTTCCCAAATTAGACAAATTTGGTTTCAACTAAAATTTCTGAGTACAAATTTCAGCTAATAATTATATCCTGACAACTTGTACTTGTTAATTGTTATTCTTATAAGTGCGCAAATAGAAGTCACAGCACCAGTCAAGTGTGTCATCCAGGTTGCGCATGTTGAGATTAAATTTCTGGCTTACTCTGGTGCCCGAGTAATAGAATTTCTCTTTTGCTATTTTGGCTGATTGGCGTGTGATTAAAGGCTCGCTGCCTGTAATTCGGCTTCTCCAATCTTCCAATATTGCCAATAATGAAATAAGAGCTTGTGATAACTTAATTCGTGGCGGTTTTTTATTCAGTCGATTGGCAATTTGAGTAATAAGGTCAATGAAACTGGTATGTCCGGCATTTATAATAAATCGTTCTCCTGAAGTTTTGGTAGTAAAGATCTGCCATATCGCTTCCACAACATCGCGCACATCAACATAATTAATTGTTGCATCTGCATAAAAAAGCTTTTCCTGCATAGCATATTGAAAAAACTTTGCGCTGCTGCGATCTATTTGAGTTGGGGCAAGTATAATTGATGGATTGACCATCGCTACCGCTAATCCTTCTTCATGTCCTCTCCATACTTCCAGTTCTGCGCGATATTTTGATTCTGCATAGTCTGAATTTAAATCACTTTCATCCCATTTAGAGTCTTCGTTAATTTGATGAACTCCTTTTTGCCTGCCCAACGCAGCTACCGAACTTATGTGAATCAAGTGTTTTATATTCTTTTTTATACATGCATTTACTACGTTGCGCGTGCCGGTTTCATTAACAGAAAAAAGCTTTTCGCGCATGCGTGGATTAAAGGAAACATAGCCGGCCACATGTATCACAGTGCTAGCACCTTCAAAGGCCATAAGAAGTTCTTCCGTATCCAGAATATCAGCCTCACGCCATTCTACACCTGTTAAGTTTTGTACCAGGTCTAAATTACTATCCGGTTTTTTTAGTGCTATTACCGCCTGCTTTTCGGCCACCAGCTTTTGTAAGATGTGACTGCCTAACAAACCGTTTGCTCCAGTTACTACAATCATTTATAACGAATTATTTAACAGCGGTAATTCTAATGCTTTTACAAAGTAATTATTCTTATATGCTTCTTCCAGCGTATGAATATGGTTTTGATTATGACAATCGCTGCCCACAAAATCTATCCAACCTTGTTCTATTAACTTCATAGCTAATTTCATAGGCGGCTTTCCATAAACTCCCAACAATGAAGGAATGTTTATTTGAAGGTATACACCACGGTTGCGCAATTCCTCAGCTTTTTCAAGGGTCATGTATTGATAGCGCTCAGGATGAGCCAATATTGGTTTATAGCCTTTGGTTATGGCAGTAAAAACAAATTCATTCAGCTGATAGGGTTCAGTGAAAAAATTGGTTTCAAATAACAGATACTTGTCGCCTATGGTAAGCACCGGTTCATCATTGGTTATCTTTTTGATAAAATCTTCATCCAGATAATATTCAGCGGCCGCCTGCACGTTCATATCAATTCCGGTTTTTGAAATGATAGTGTTGAGCTCATCGAGTGCTTGTTTGATTATGGCAGGGTCATTCCTGTAGTAATCACTCATGATGTGGGGTGTGGTAATTAATTTCCGATATCCCAGTTCATGAAATATTTTTATTATTTCAATGGCTTCCTCGTGCGATTTCACACCATCGTCCAATCCTGACAGTAAATGCGAATGCATGTCTGTAAGCAGAATATCTCTTGGTGCCGCAACCGGTTTTTTAAAAAAGGAAATCACGAGAATCGGAATATTTTTTTCCACGTACGCTTGATGGCAGTGCGATCTTCATAATATCCATACTGATATCCCTTGGAAGTAATTGGCATGGCATTCAATACAGCTGAAACATTTTTAAGTTTGTTCAAAGTAACAATGCGTAAGAAGTTATGCATGTATTCTTTTGCGGAGTAGTTGGCCCTGAAAACATAAATAGAGATATCGGATTGCTTCATTGCCATGATGCCATCCGTAACCAAACCCACCGGAGGTGTATCGATTACAATAAAGTCGTAATGTTTTTTAAGTTCATTAAGGAAATCTGTAAAGTCATCGCTTGCCAATAGCTCAGATGGATTGGGTGGGTGAGGTCCTGAAGGAATAAAATCAAAGTTGGCAAGTGAGGTGTGAATGACACAATCTTGCCAGGCGTTTTTCTTTATCAGAATCGTACTCATCCCTTTATCGGAATCACTTCCGGCAGGATACTTCTCATTTTTTGATTTACGCATATCAAGATCTACCAGCACTACTTTTTTGCGTGATAGGGCGATTACCCCACCAAGATTTACAGCCAGAAATGATTTTCCTTCACCAGAAATGGTAGAAGAAAAGGTAATCACTTTACTGGCGCTGTTGGTAGAAAAGAATTCTAGATTGGTGCGTAGTGATCGGATTGCTTCACTGATGATTGATTTAGGATTATCGATTACGTGAAAAATAGTTTCGGTAACATGATGTGTAATAGGTATAGCGCCAAGTATCGGCACGCGTGTACCTTGTTCCAATTCTTTCAGACTGATGATTTTATTATTGACCAGGTATAAAAATCCTATGAAGAAGATATTCAGCACAATGCCGCCAATAAAACCGATACCCAATATGAGTAACTTTTTAGGGGAAATAGGAGTAAACGAAAGCGTAGCGTGAGATAATATTTTAAAGTCGGGGGTGCTGCCTGCCTGCGTGATTTCAAATTGAGCTTTTGACTGAATCATTGTAAGATAGAGTTCTTCATACAGCTTATAGAAGCGCAGGTTTTTTGAATGCTCTGTATTTTTGTCTGGCATAGCCATGAACTCTTTCTCCAGCATTTCTTTGCGTTTATTCAATTCGGCAAGCGAAGTGAGCCATTCTTTCTTGAGATTATTAAGGTGAGAAAAGACCACATCTTTTGCAGCCTTATACTCATTCTCTTTTTGTTTATAAGCAAAAGTGTTTTCGTTGTAAGACAGCGATACCTTCTCTAGTTCCTGGGATATTTTTTGTAATTGCAGGATATTCTGATTTATTACTTCAGGAAGGTTGATAAAGTTCGCTGTTGTAAGATTGCCTTCCTGCAGTGTGGCAATAGCAGAATTTAGTTCCAATAACTTTTTGTTAAGGTAATAGCGTTGCGAGTCCAGCGAGTTAATGGAACTGATGAGTTTGCCAAGTTCTATTTCAAGGTCGCTGCTCTTGTTTGTTAAAATAAAATTTTCGAAATAATCATCGTAGCTATCAATTCGTTTTTCAATTTGAACGAGTTCACGATTGAGCCAATCAATTTTTTGTTGATTGGCAAGATTTTTCTGTCTGTTGCTATATTGTATATAAAGTGAATCTATTTTATTTACAATATCCCTCGCTTTTATTGCATTGTGATCTTTAAATGAGATACGAATAGTGCTTGCATTAAAATTAAGGGGTTCAACCACCAGGTTCTTTGAGATGTATGAAACAAGTTTATCGGTAGAATTAATGATAAAGTAATAATCGTTTTTGTCATCTTCTACAAATACAGGAGTTTTGGAAATGATGAGCTCGGTGTTATCCAGAAAAATCTTTTCATTCCATTTGCCCTCAAAACTTTTCTTATCGATGGTTAATCGAAATCTGTCTGAAGCTATGAAATCTATAAAAACAGGGATGTTCTGGTGTATCGGATTTACAGCGAGCGCAGTAACTCGAATAGGAGAACTGTTATAGGTTTCATATTCTAACACATTGCCAAGACTGAAGTAACTGATTTTGATGTTTAATGAGTCAATGAGCCGGGTGATGAAGAGCTTTGATTTAATCTGTTCGATTTCACCGGAAATCATGTTTACATTCTGATCTTCGATTACATTTTTTATACCCAACTCGGTAGCATCTCTCTTGATTTCAAGTTTAAGTTCTGATTCTGATTCAAATAAATCTTTGGTATAGCGTATAGTTAGATAGGCAGCCAGGTTAGAGGCGATGAATATGATAATTATCCACAACGTATTTTTTTTGAATACTGCTGATAATTTCTCGAAGTCTATCCCTTCTACAGTGCGGTTTAAATTTTCTATTTCGGGTACCTGCCTCACGTATTATTTCAATTATTAGTTACTGAGTAGTGTTATCAGTGTTGCCAGTGATATCAACAGACTTATGATACCTGCAGAATCCCGAAGCCCTTCGCTAAATGGTCTGCGTATGGGTTCCACATATACGATGTCTCCGGGTTGCACCAATAAATTTCCTTTTCGAAAACCTTCAATCGTGCTTAAGTCAATTTCAAATACTTGTTCACCTCTGATTAGTCTGATATTCTCTGCTCTTGCATTATTATCAATACCTTTAGCTAGCGACAATACTTCAATCAAACTCGTATTTTCATTTTCCAAAGTGATAACTTGTCCGCCAGGGGCACCTAATACAAAGACGCGTTTATTCAGTAGGGTGATTTTTATAAAGGGTTCTTTGAAAAATGATTCATAGGCCTTTTGTAAGGCCTCTTCGGCCTTTCGAATAGTTAATCCTTCAATTTTAAAGGCACCGATCATTGGCAAACTTACAGTACCCGCTAAATCAACTGAATATTCAGGTTCTTCTTCATTAGAAGTATTATTGGTTTGGTTTGTCTGGCTTATTCCCGGGTTAGGGTCAATTAATCTTTCGCCTTTATTACTATAGATAGTAAGTGTAAAGCGATCGTTCTTTTGAATCACGAAATTCTTTTCAGCGGCCATTACCTTGTCTTGCACTTTCTCTGCGCTCACTGTTTCAGTGGATTTAAACATGATATTCGCCTTGTAGGAAGCACAAGAAGATAAAAAGAGCAGGGCAATTACAATCAGATTACGCACAATCGCATATATTTAATCGCGTGAAATTAAGGATTTTATGCTAATACGCGTTACCGGGATGCCATTTAGCTTGCGCGATTAGATAGCTTTTTTCAGTGTTTCTATTTCACTCAGATATTTATCAATCACCAACTTCTCATCAAACTGGCATTCAATTTTTCTTCTGCCGTTTTCTCCGAAATTCTGAAGAATATGAACATCGAATGAAGCCATTTTCTCCATTTTTTCGGCAAGGTCATCAGCATCTTTTAACTTACATAAAAGTCCATTATGTTGGTCTTCTACTACATGATGGCAGCCTGGTACATCCGTAGCAATAATTGGTTTGGCTGAACTGGCTGCTTCTAATAAGGTGCGGGGTGTGCCTTCGCGGTAGGACGGGAGCACGATACAATCTGCTTTTTCTATATAACTCCTAACGTCATCCGTCCTGCCTAGATATTCCAGGGTGCCGGATTTTATCCAATTATCAATTACCGGAAGTTGAATGCCGCGTTTATGTTTAGGATCTTTAGCCCCCAATAGTTGAAAGCGGGCTTCAATTCCCTTTGACTTTAATTTTTTCACCGCTTCCACATATTCCAAAATACCTTTATCTGTAATGAGTCGTGAAATTAGCAGGAAGGTAAAAACTTCATTGCGTTTAAATTTCATAGCTGCAAACTTGCTCAGATCAATACCTGAACCCGGAACAAGATCAGCCAGCTTTGACGATATCAGTTTCTTGTCCAAAAACAGATTCAGATCATCTGAGTTTTGAAAGAATACTTTCTTGGGGAAGCGAAATGCCACCTTATAAAGTAACATGGCAATACGCGATACCAGGTTGTTTTTAAGAAACACCGTTCCTAACCCACAGACATTATTGATTGAAGGAATTTTGAGCAGGGAGGCTGCTAAAGTTCCATAAACATTCGGTTTGATGGTATAATGAAGGATTAAGTCTGGCTTTACTCTTTTGTAGGTAGATAACAATTCAAAAAAAAGTGCCGTATCCTTAATGGGGTTTACTCCCCGACTATCCATTTTAATATCATGGTGTATGCAACCGGCTTCTTCAAGAAATTTAGTGTACGTATCGTGTGGGGCAATTGTATGAACCTCGTATCCTCTTTCAATCAATATTTTCACAAAATTCATCCTGAAATTATAAATATTCCAGGATGTATTTAATACGAGAGCGATCTTCATGCGTTAACTTGACTTAGCCAAAAGAGGCCTTTAATCGGGTTTAGGTAGTGGTTACAGTTAGCAAGTTCAAAAATCGTAAAAAGCACTAACAAATCTCATATTTGAATAGAAAAAAATTAAGTAACTCGTTATTTCAAATTCTTAACAGTTAAGTTTGGTTTTAACATCAGATATGGGAAAGAACTTAGGAATATTAGTGGCTTTGGCGGATAAGGAACGACCAGAAAATACAGAGGAGCATTTGGATGAACTAGCCTTTCTGGCCGAAACTGCTGGCATAGAAACAGTTCAGCGATTCGTGCAGAAGTTGCCACACCCTGATGTGCGGACTTTTGTAGGAAAAGGAAAGCTGGAAGAAATTAAGACATCGGTTATCAAGCACGAGGTAAATAATGTCATTTTCGATGATGACCTGAGTCCTTCTCAATTGCGCAATCTCGAAAAGGAGTTCAATGATAAAGAACGTGAAATCAAAGTGCGCGTGTATGACAGGAGTTTACTGATTTTAGATATTTTTTTAATGCGTGCACAAACTGCCCAGGCGCGCACGCAGGTAGAGTTGGCCATGAATCAATATCTTCTTCCGCGCCTTACGCGAATGTGGACTCACCTGGAGCGGCAGCGCGGAGGCACAGGTACACGCGGTGGAGCAGGAGAACGAGAAATTGAAACCGACCGCAGAAATATCCGCTATCGGATTTCGCTATTGAAAGATGAGTTAGACAAAATAGATAAGCAGCGCAAAACTCAGCGCAAATCAAGGAGCAATGTTGTGCGGGTAGCATTAGTGGGTTATACCAATGTCGGAAAGTCTACACTCATGAATCTGCTTTCAAAATCAGATGTTAAAGCTGAAAATAAATTGTTTGCTACCGTAGATGCCACCGTGCGTAAGGTAGTGATTGGTGATATTCCTTTTCTGCTTTCTGATACAGTAGGGTTTATCCGAAAATTGCCCCACCATTTGATTGAATCATTCAAATCTACATTAGATGAAGTAAGGGAGGCTGATATTTTAGTACATGTAGTTGATATTGCACATCCCTATCATGACAATCATATCGAAGTCGTAAAAAAAACACTCGTTGAAATAGGTGCCGGAGATATATCTACCATACTGGTGCTTAATAAAATTGATTTATTGGAGCAATCTGAAGGTGAATTAGATTTAGAAACACGCAGAGGAAATTACAGACAACATGGTTTTGACAATGTGGTATTTATTTCTGCAGAAAAAAAGAAGAACATAAACGCATTGCGCAAAATGCTTTTTGAAGAAGTGAAGAAAAAGCACATGAAGATCTATCCCAATTATGTGGCAGGAATGGAGTTTGTATTTTATGAGGATAGTAAAGAGTAAGATTTTTTTGAGTAGTGTAACTTATATGTACTGATTGTAATGACCCACCACGCATCGAAATATAAGGGGCTTTCCGATCGTGAAGTAGAGCAATCCCGTGCGCAGTTTGGGTCTAATAAATCAATTGAAAAAACGAAGAACGATGCACTTACTGCGGCTCTGAGCCTTGCCAAGGAGCCCATGTTTATATTATTGCTTGTTGCTTCGGCAATTTATTTCATCATGGGTAAATGGGATGATGGAATTTTTATGGTTTCGGCAATTGTGCTGGTTGCTGCCATCTCCTTATATCAGGATTCGCGAAGCCGAATGGCGTTGGAAGCGCTTCGCAAATTATCTCAACCCTTCAGCAAGGTTATCAGAAATAGCGAAGAGATAGAAATTGCAAGCGAGGAAATTGTGGTGGGAGATTATATGATTGTAGAGGAAGGCACATCCATACCGGCTGATGGTGAAATCATTCAATCAAACGATTTTCAGGTAAATGAATCAATACTTACGGGTGAGTCATTTGCTATTAGCAAAGATGAACACGATAAACTTGTTTTTCAGGGTACTAATGTAGTTGCGGGGTTGGCAATCTGTAAAGTGGTGGCGATTGGTAACCAGACCAGGCTGGGTGCCATAGGAAAAAGTATGGAGCAGATTGAGGAGGAAGATACTCCCCTGCAAATTCAGATTAACAGTTTTGTGAAGATGATGGCCTTTGCAGGCTTGTTCATTTTTATTCTGGTGTGGGTGCTCAATTATCTGCAGTCAGGCCAGTGGATGGAAAGTTTGCTCAAGTCACTCACATTGGCCATGAGTATTTTACCTGAAGAAATTCCTGTGGCCTTCACCACATTTATGGCACTTGGTGCATGGCGCTTGATGAAGCTCGGAATAATTGTTAAGCAAACCAAAACCGTTGAGACACTTGGAAGTGCCACGGTAATTTGTGTGGATAAAACCGGTACCATTACCGAAAACAAAATGACCCTGGTAAAAATTTACTGTTTGGCTACAGGAAACATTTCAGATCCATCTTCAACTTTGGATGCCTCCGAGCGGGAATTGATCAGCATGGCAATGTGGTCGAGTGAACCGGTGCCTTTTGATCCCATGGAACGAGCCTTGCATGACACCTATGAAAAGTTAATTCCTCAAGATGATCGACCGTTTTATAAATTAATCCATGAATATCCATTAGGCGGTCGCCCGCCCATGATGACACACATCTTTGAAAATGAAAACGGAGTCAGGATTATTGCAGCCAAAGGAGCACCGGAAGCATTAATACAAGTATCGCTCTTGTCAGAAGAGGAAAAGGCTCGAATTGTGAAAGTGGTTTCATCCTTTTCAAAGATGGGATACAGAGTGCTCGCAATTGGCAATGCTATCTTTGAAGGAGCGAATTTTCACCTCCGACAGGAACAATTTCAATTTCATTTCTTGGGCCTTGTGGCATTTTATGATCCTCCTAAGGCCAATATTCAAGATGTATTCAAATCATTTTATGCAGCAGGAATAAAAGTAAAAATACTTACCGGTGATAATGAGTTAACCACCTCTACAATTGCAAAGCAAGTTGGGCTCAAAGAGGTGCAGCAATCAATTGGTGGAGAAGAACTGATGGCGATGAGTG
>JALOMN010000333.1 GCA_025455445.1 Cyclobacteriaceae bacterium | reverse complement strand
TTTGGAAGATGCCTTGCATGTGAATTATGGCGAGTATTTAGAGGAAGTATTACAAAATGTACACGACAAATATTGCCCGGATACGGATGTGTTATTTCCAATAGCCTATCTGGCAAAATCATACCAGATTAATGGCAAAGATGAATATTCAGTAGCGAATAGTGAAGGTGTGTTTGTAGAAAGTGATTCGAATCCCGGTAAGGACACCAGGCTTGTGCTGGTGCCCAATCCGCTGCGTGTTATTTTAAATGTTGGTAAGGACCAGCAACAGGTTGTTTGGACAGCCAAATAAATATGGTCAGTACCCTAATTTAGTTCTGACTTTCTCCATTAATGCGCGGGCAATCACCCGCGCTTTTTCTTCACTCTGCTCTAATTTCTTTTCCAGCGCTTCGGTATTGCTCATATAGAAATTAAATGCCTCACGTTCGCGGGCGTACTTCTGAATAATCAGCTCGAATAATTCTTGCTTTGCATGTCCATATCCATAATTGCCGGCCAGGTATTTTTGGCGGAGCGATGCTGTCTGTTCTTCTGAGGCAATCAATTTATAGATTGCAAATACATTATCTGTGTCAGGATTTTTGGGTGATTCCAGAGGTGTGCTATCAGTAACAATAGACATAATTTGCTTCCTCAGTTCTTTATCCGGCAGAAAAATATCAATGATATTTCCGTAGGATTTACTCATCTTTTGACCGTCAGTACCGGGTATGGTCATTACATCCTCCGCGATTTTTGCCTCCGGGAGCACAAATGTTTCGCCATACATGATATTGAATGAATTGGCAATGTCACGCGCCATCTCAAGATGCTGTTTCTGATCTTTTCCTACAGGCACGTAGTTGGCATCATATAAAATTATGTCCGCGGTCATCAGCACCGGATAGGTGAATAACCCTGCGTTTACATCGGCCAACCGATCTGATTTATCTTTAAATGAATGGGCATTGGCCAACATGGGGAAAGGAGTGATGCAATTAAGATACCACGTCAATTCACACACTTCAGGAATGCGGCTCTGGCGATACAGCAAATTTTTATCTGCATCAAAGCCAAATGCCAGCCATGCGGCTGCTACCGCCTGCACATTGGCTATCCTAACCGCTGCGTCTTTAATAGAAATAAGTGAGTGCAAGTCGGCAATGAAGAAAAACGACTCATTGCCAGTTTCTTTTGATAATTTGATTGCGGGAATGATTGCACCCAATAAATTGCCCAGGTGCGGTCTACCGCTGCTTTGTATTCCGGTTAAAATTCTTGCCATAATGGGTGCAAATAAAGTAAACAATTGCGCAATCTTGCTACCCTTCAAATTGAAAAATGACTGGGATGGAATGATTATAGTCTTTTCATGGTTTTAATTTTAGAAGTATTTTTGAGGCAATTATGAAATTAATATTTAGCGCCCTTTTTTTATTTAGTGTAGTTACTACAGTTTTTGGGCAAATGCCAGAACCTCTTTTTTTCAAAGAGAAGATTCATGACTTTGGCGAGGTAATTGAACAAAATGGAAATGTAGAATTTGAATTTGTTTTTACGAACAACAGCGGCCGGCCTGTGAGGATTTTGGCGGTACAGGCATCGTGCGGATGTACTACTCCAGGCTGGACAAAGGATGCGGTTGCACCGGGAAAAAATGGTTTTATTAAAGCGAGTTTTGATCCCAGAGGACGTCCTGGATATTTCAATAAGGCGTTAACGGTTACTACGGATCTAAGTGCTAATCCGATTAATCTTCAAATCAAGGGAAATGTGGTGGATAATCTATCTCCAAAAGAAGAGTTGTTAACGGGAGTGAATGGGAGCTTGAGAATGAAATCCTCGTCTGTGAATGTTGGTAAAATATATATTAATAAGGAGCCGACATCTTATGATTTTGTAATTCGTAATGAGGGAGAGGAGAAAATTGATTTTTTAGGAGTGTCAGCTCCAGAATATATTAAGGTTAATACGCCTGCTTCCCTTGAAAAGGGAGAACGGGGAATTATTCAAGTCAGGTATAATGCAAAGCAGAAAAACCAATACGGTTTTCATTCCGATAACATTGAATTGAAAACTACTGATCACATCATGCCAAACAAGTTTCTTTCTGTGTATGCTACCATCGAAGAATATTTTCCTGTAATAAGTGCAGAAGAATTGTTACGTGCGCAAGTGATGCAGATTGATAAAACAGAAATTGACATGGGAAGAGTGCGCTCAGGTGCTATCGTAGAGCAGACAGTGCGTTATACAAATTCAGGTAAAAAGAATCTCGATGTCCGTGATATTCAAAGTAATTGTTCTTGTGTATCAGCCACGTTCGATAAGAAAGTGCTGAAGCCGGGAGAGAGTGGCACCATTACTTTAAAGTTTATTACCGAGGGCAGATCGGGTACTCAAAATAAAGCAGTCACTATTTATACCAATGATCCGCGCAATCCGGTGCAGCGAGTAACAATCAGCGGTTATATCGAGTAGCGGTAAGAATATTTACAATTTTTAAGGCTGCATGTCCGTCACCGTATAGTCCGGCAAGGGCATTTACAGGTTTGTTTTTCGCTGCCATAAAGTGAGTAAGTATTTTTTCTTTATCAGCACCTGCTAATACGTTTACACCATTTTCTACAAGTTCAACCCATTCAGTCTGGTCTCTTAGCGTAATGCAGAACTTTTCAAAGAAATACGCTTCTTTTTGCAGACCACCGCTGTCAGTCATTACCATGTTGCAATTGCTAAGCAACGCAAGCATATCAAAATAACCTACAGGGTCAATGACTGTTGCGTTCAGTGTTATGTTTTCTTTCGTGAGAAAGGCTTTTGTTCGCGGATGTAAGGGCAATATTATTTCGACCTGTTTGCTGATTTCATTGAAGGCTTCGCAAATCTGCTTTAATCGGTTTACATCATTAGTGTTTTCTGCGCGGTGAAGTGTTGCCAGTACGAATGGATTATTCTGAAGATTGATTTTTTTTAGGATGGTGGAATGCGTTTCGATCTTATTTCTGTAAAATAGTACGGCATCGAACATTACATCGCCAACCAGCGAGATACTGCAATCATAATTTTTGTATCCTTCTGCTTCAAGATTTTTAAGAGCAGTGGTAGTGGGGCAAAACAGCCACTTGCTTATTCGGTCGGTGAGGATGCGGTTAACCTCCTCTGGCATTTTCATTTCAAAGCTTCTTAAGCCTGCTTCTACATGGGCTACCGGAATATGGAGCTTGGATGCGGCCAATGCTCCTGCCAACGTGGAATTAGTGTCACCATACACCAGCATGCAATCTGGTTTTTCTTTCAGCAATACTTCTTCTATTTTCTCCAGCATTCTGCCGGTCATGGCACCGTGGTTAAGTCCGCTTATCTCGAGGTTGTAATTAGGGCTTGAAATTTCCATTT
>JALOMN010000332.1 GCA_025455445.1 Cyclobacteriaceae bacterium | reverse complement strand
AAAAGAAGTAGGACATAAGGGCATCACACGCCTAGAAGTTGTAAACAGCATGCACGAACGTAAAAGACGCATGGCTGATTTGGCAGATGTATTTATTGCTATGCCGGGTGGCTGGGGCACCTTGGATGAACTGGCCGAAATTCTTACCTGGAAACAGCTTGGCTTGATTCACGCATCAGTGGGAGTGCTAAATACCAACAATTACTTCGACAGTTTGCTTAAACAGATGCATACGATGGTTTCAGAAGGGTTTCTAAACCCCTCCAATCTTAGTGAATTAACAATTTCTAAAACTCCCCTCGAATTATTCAACTTACTTGGCATCAATCCTGTTAAATAGGGTAGAAACTAATTATAAATTATATTAGTACTCTGCTAAGAAAATCTTGAATGGGATTTGTGCGCGCTGCGATTATTATTCTCCTACTAACTTGTTGCTCATTATCTGTATTGGCGCAGGTGTTGGGATTTTCATTGCCTCATGGCAGAACCAGAGTTCAGTTTCCCATTGAAGTTCATAACAACCTTGTGGTTGTTCCCATGATTTTAAATGGTCAGCTTCCGTTGAAATTTATTCTTGATACGGGCGTGCGCACCAGCATACTTACTGAGAAAGCCTACAGCGACATTCTTAATCTGGAGTATACACGCAAATATACTATTGCCGGACCGGGGGGTGAGAAACTTGTTGATGCATACGTAACCAATAATGTTTCTTTTGATATGCCCGGTGTTACAGGTCGAGGACATGCCATGTTGGTGTTAGATCGTGATTATCTTGAATTAAGGAATTATCTGGGCACAGATGTGCATGGTATTTTGGGTTATGAGCTGTTTAGCCGTTTTATTGTGGAAATAGATTATGAAAGAAAATTGCTCACACTCATGCAGCCTGAACGCTTTAGGCCGCGCAGAAACCTTAAATCATTACCAATCACAATTGAAGACACAAAACCTTATGTGCATGTAACCGTGGTAATGAATGATTCTACCTCAATTGATGCCAAGATGCTGGTGGATAGCGGTGCAAGCCATGGTATTTATCTGCAAACAAATTCAGACCCACGAATTGTAGTGCCGGAAAAAAACGTTCCCAGTATTATCGGACGCGGAATAGGTGGAGTAATTACCGGAAGGATAGCCAGAATAAAAGAATTAGACATGGCTGAATTTAATTTGCCGGATGTGATTGCTAGTTTTCCCGATCCCAACTCATATGTCGACACACTAATCATGAGTAACAGCATATTTCGAAATGGTTCTATTGGAGGAGAAGTGTTGAGCCGGTTTACGGTCACTTTTAATTTCCCTAAAGAAAGAATGTATTTGAAAAAAAACTCTGAGTTTAAAAAAGATTTTTATTTCAATTTAAGCGGGCTCACGGTGCGCGCCAAAGGATCGCGATTAAAAAACTTTGAAGTCTCTGATGTGCGAATCAATTCGGCAGCATATAAAGCGGGTGTCAAAACAGGCGATAGAATTTTAGGTGTGAACGGCATGCAGGCCACTGACCTCGATCTAAACCTCATTAATACATACCTTAACAATAAGCCAGGTAAAAAAATTACTCTGCAAATTGAGCGGGCAGGTGAAAAACAAAAAATTCAATTTCGTTTAGAAAATATGATTTAATCGAATTTCTTAATTAAGAATTCTTTTAACTGTCCCTTTCTTTTATTGTATGCGTTCATTAGATACAACTGTGTGCGTTTAAATTTCAATGAATTTAGCAAGGCCTGGTATAATGAATCTGCGGTGAGGTTTTGTTTCAATACATAATTCATGACTCCGGTGTTCATTGCTTCATGATAGTTTGAATTTTTCACTACTGTAATCGGAATATCTTTAGTTTTTCGATGGTTAATCAGCACTTGCACAGTAGTATGGAGTGCATGCAAACCAATATTATCATCTATCAGAATATAGCTTGGGGTGAACCGTGAAAGTCTTTCACGTATGCTGGCAAGGTCAAAGGCAATTTCTGTTTGGATATTTTTATTTTTTATCTTTTTGAGTGTATCAAAAAGATAACTTAGCTCAATGGGATTATTCCCCATTACCAATACATTGATTTTTTCCATAGCAGCCAACTATTTTTTTTATTTAAGTACATACTTAATATGTACTTTCAAGAACAAGTAAACGATTATAAAGTTTGTTAGATACAACTTCCCATTATATTTTTTGGGGCGTCATATAGAAACCCAGCAAAACACGCAGAATGAAAAATATTTTGATAGTAGGTGGAGGCTTGGCGGGATTAGTCACTGCAAATTATCTGGCAGATGCAGGTATACCGGTAAGTGTTATTGAAAAAAAGGCCTATCCGTTTCATCGGGTTTGTGGAGAATATATCTCGAATGAGACGATTCCCTTTCTGAGAAAATTGAATCTTTTTCCTGATGAGTTTACTCCGCCCAACATCACAAAATTTCAACTCACCTCTGTCAATGGCAAGTCTGCCAGGCTTAATCTCGACCTGGGAGGTTTTGGAATAAGCCGATATGCATTTGATAATTTCCTTTATGAAAAAGCAAAGGCAAAAGGAGTTACATTTTTTCTTAACACCGAAATTGAAACCGTTCAATTTCAAGATGATCAATTTACAGTCGCAAGTTCCACCCGCACATGGAATGCTGATCTGGTAATTGGTGCTTTTGGAAAAAGATCGCGGTTGGATGTTACCATGAGCAGACCTTATGTGAAAGCTAGGTCACCCTACCTGGCGGTGAAGTATCATGTGCGCACGGATCATCCTGCTGAATTAATATCGCTGCATAATTTTAAGAATGGATATTGCGGAATTAGCCAAATTGAGGATCAGAAATACACAGTGTGTTATTTGTCACATCGTGATAATTTGAAAGAGTATGGAAAAATTGAGTTGATGGAGCAGGAAGTCCTATATAAAAATCCGTATTTAAAATCGATATTTAAAAACTCCGAGTTTCTCTACTCACGCCCCGAAGTAATCAATGAAATTTCTTTTGCCACAAAAAGCCCAATCGAAGATCATGTACTTATGGCGGGTGATTCGGCAGGAATGATTACACCACTCTGTGGCAATGGCATGGCCCTTGCCATTCATGCCGGTAAAGTTGTGAGTGAATTAACTATCGAATTTAGTCGTGGAAAAATCAACCGCGAAGCGCTTGAGAATAATTATGAAACAATATGGAACAAACTCTTTGCCTCCCGCTTATGGATTGGGCGTAAGGTGCAATTTTTATTTGGTGCAGAATGGACTTCAAACTTAACCGTAAACCTAATGAGGCACTCACCTTCAGTGGCAAATTTGATCATCCGCAACACACACGGCAATCCGTTTTAGCATTTCAAATAAGAATACTACCGCTTCCAACTTTAATCTAACGTTAAGCAG
>JALOMN010000331.1 GCA_025455445.1 Cyclobacteriaceae bacterium | reverse complement strand
GATTGCATGGATGCATTTCATGTATATGCCATCGACTGGTCGAAAGATAAGTTGGATTTCTATGTAGATGAAACCCTATATCACACCGTTACGCGAGACCCCAACGAAGATTTTAAAGGCTGGCCATTTGACCAGCGCTTTCATTTAATTATGAATATTGCTGTGGGTGGCAATTGGGGCGGACAGAAAGGCATTGATGATTCCATCTGGCCGCAACGCATGGAAATAGATTATGTTAGAGTATATCAATAATTAAATGAAGCAGTTAATAATAATACTCGTTCTGATTGCAAGCCAGATTGCATATGGTCAATCAGAGGAAAATCAAAAAGTGAATCAATTGCATTTGAGAAAATTCGATTGGCTGATTAATAAAAATTATGACTCGCTCAACTGGTTGATAGAGCCTGGTGCAAAATACATCCACAGCAACGGATGGGTTCAAAGCAAACAGGAAGTAATTGATGACCTGAAATCGGGCAAGCTCAACTACACAAGTGTAAACGTGTCAGAATCTTCGGTTGCATTATATAACAACCACACTGCAGTGGTCACCGGCAAGGGATCATTTAAAGGATTGATGCCAGACAAATCTGAATTCAATATCCAACTTCTATATACCGAAGTGTATGTGAAGCATAAAAAACAATGGAAACTGGTAAGCCGTCAGGCCTGTAGACTTTAATTGCCGCTATTTTTTTGAAAATACAATTTGAGAGTTGTGGCTCTCTACAATCCGGTTAAATAATTCCTTTAAAGCAGGATACTCATTGGAATTATAAACAACCTTATTAATATTGATTACACTAGTGACAGAAATTTTATTTTGCAAGGTAGTAGCATTTAATAAAAATCTGCCACCATTTGCCGGCAAAGTAAATGCTGCATTTGATATATTTTCTTCTACCTCAATTTTACCTGGCACTTCCAAAGTAAAGAGTAATGTGTTTTCTTCAGGAGCCCCAAAATCTACCGGATACAAACGCTGTGAAGCCTTAAATGGATTATTCAGTTTACGGTCAAAAATAAATGGATTGAAATAAATTCGATTATTGATGCTTTCAAGGGGCAATTCAATCTTCATAGTTTCAACCAGAGGTTTAGATAAGTCATCGAGGTTCTGCACTTTGTAATCAGAAATATTCAGGTTAAGTTGATTTTTTTGAAGTTGCTCAACATACTTGCTTTCAGAATCCTGTAATACTATTTCTCTGCGAGTATCATAAGCCTCATATCCATCAGATATTATGTTTACGGTTCCTGTTAATCCCTCATCAGCCACGATCAAATTCATCTCAATTTTCTTAATTCTTTTTTGAGAAGGTTTCAGTTCTACCCAATTACTATTCTCTGGTTGTTTGCTTATCACTCTTCCTTTACCATTAAGACAGCGCTCGGGTAATAGCCCAAAGGGAAGTATTGGATCCGTTGCATCCAACATAATTTTTTCTGATCCCAAATCAACACAAGCCACTACATAATTAAAATCAGAAATAACCGGAAATAATTCGTGAGGCAACACATAATCGCGGGTTGCCAGTATCACAGGATCTGCATTTAAGCCTGCCGCTTGCAGTGCAGCAACTAACGAAAGATTAATATCACCCACATTTCCCTTCTTGCTTTCAATGGCGCTTTTTGCTTCCTGGGTAGTATATTTTCCATACCGGCCATTCCATGTAATATTTTTCTTTATATAATCATACACCAGCTCTGCTCGCTGCCTGGGGTCAGCTGCCGAAGCCGCAAGGCGCGGAATACTTTTATCATAAATTGATTTCGCCTTCTTTATCTGCTTGCCAAAATTTTCTCCGGTATTAAATTCATTATCAACATCCTTCCAGGTTTTGGTATAGCGTACCACCCGACCATCAAAATATTTAACCTCCGATAATTCGTAATCAATCGAAGAGAGGTAGTTGATACTCGCCTTCATATGATCCTCAGTGATGAAAGCCGGAACATTATAAATTGCATACTTATATAAAGCACAATCGGCTTTGTAAGGTCCACCGGGAGTAAAACAATCTTTTATAATTGTTGACTCATTTAAATTCAACTTAACAAAACCCCTGAAGGCAATATTATAGATATAATTTCCAGGTATGCGTGCCCAATATTCGCTGCGCACTTTTGGCAAATGTGACTGAAACTTCCAGGGATAAAAGTTAAAAATAAACGGTGATTCTAATACATAATTTACTTCAAACACACTTCCCACTGTGATACCCGGAAGTGCAAAAGTTACTTCATCCCAATGTTCAGATACGTGTGTAGTAAAAATATCTTTGGGATTAAACTTGGTGGAAATCACCTCTTCATTCTGAAGATTATATACTGTTGCTTTTACTTCCAGCAACAATTGCTTGTTGGCGCCATCTTTATAAAGTGGTATCCTGAAATTAGCCTCACTCAGACCAGAAGATTTTAAAATTTTATATTTGGCTTTATATTCTAAGATGAGATTGTTTTCTCCTTTATTATCGATATAAGCTTCTCCAAACTCATCCAGCACCACTGCAGATGCGCTTGTATCTTTATCGTATATTTTTAATTGAAGTTGCTCTTTGGTTACGTTGCCTAAACCAAATCCGTTGTTATACTGAGCAAATCCTGAGTTTAGTAATAAAATAAAACCAAAAAGCATCAGAGCTATTTTCATAGATATCATTTGAATATAAATTCAAGATATCAAGAGTACCTGATTTTTACAAAAAGTAACTATTTTGAAAATACCGTTGGCGGATTTTAAACAGGAGAGTTTATTTGCGCGATTCGAAAATTCTATTGCGCTCATTCTGCAATTCGCGCGAAAGTTTAGTTTGCTTATCCAATGCCTTCTTTTTGTATTCTTCAAACTCATTGGTGATAGAGGTGGCAATCAATTCTTTTTCATTTGCTAAACTGTTTAAGTATTTCATCCGGCCAAAAACAGTCGCCACTAAAAATATCAATGCTCCAATAATTGAAGCAACAATTACGATAAATACACTTTTTGAAAAAGGTATACCCAACACATTGATGTGGGTGCTATCAAATAAAATATCCTCTACAGAAGCTTGTTGCGTTTTTATAGAATCTTTTAACGATTGTATTTCAATTTTAAGTGAGCCTATTTCAGCATTGGATGCAGCCAATGTCTTCTTTATATCTCTAACGGAGTCAAGCGTTATTTTCCAAAATCCATCTAAGATATTTTCCCTGATGACTTTATAGTTCTCATAGGTTTGAGAACCAGCCTTCATCACCTGGTATCGCTCCTGCAGACCAAGTTCTTTATCTTCTATAGCCTTCAGAGCAGGTTGCGCATTTGCAAGCGATGCAACGAAAAGCAGAATTAGCAGGATGGGATTTCTCATAGTCTTTAAATTTCAGGTTCAATGATAAACGTATTCGGC
>JALOMN010000330.1 GCA_025455445.1 Cyclobacteriaceae bacterium | reverse complement strand
GATGGGCTTTCTGCCTTTTGGCAATTCATCAATTACTGAAATTTCCAGATCACCATAGAGTGTCATGGCCAGCGTGCGCGGTATGGGTGTGGCAGTCATAACCAATACGTGCGGATATACATCGGCATTTTTTTGCCATAGCTTGGATCGTTGTGCCACTCCAAATCGATGTTGTTCATCGATGATGGCTAATCCAAGTTTGTGAAATTTTACACCCTCTTCGAGCAATGCATGGGTGCCGATTAAAATATTCAGCGAACCATTTTCCAGTTCCTGGTGGATTGGCTTACGCAGACTTTTTTTCACTGAGCCCGTTAACAAGGCGATGCGCATATTCATTGCATCTGCATACTTTTTCAAGTTGTGATAATGCTGTTGAGCTAATATTTCAGTTGGCGCCATTAACGCAGCCTGCGCGCCACTGCCCACTACCAATAACATGCAGATGAAGGCCACCATGGTTTTGCCGCTGCCCACATCACCCTGCAGCAACCGATTCATCTGCTTGCCACTTTTCATATCCGCATATATTTCTCTTATCACACGCTTCTGCGCATCGGTCAATGTAAACGGAAGATGATCTTTATAAAACTGTGTCAGCAATGCGGCATCATTAAACACAATGCCTTTGAATTTACCTTGCCTTACCAGCTTCATCTTTATCAGCCGCAGTTGAATATAAAATAACTCTTCAAACTTGAGCCGGTGTCTTGCGGAAGCCAGTTGTTCATGACTTTGCGGAAAGTGAACGGACTCTAATGACTCTTTCTTTGATAGCAGGTTTAATCTGGAAATTAAATTATCCGGTAATGTTTCACGGATATGATTTTTTGCCGTATGCAACAATTCATGCTGCAGCTTTGCAATAAACTTGCTGTCAATATAACGTGCCTTTAGTTTTTCTGTGATGGGATATACCGGTTGCAGAAATCCACCCTTTTCACTTTTGGCAGTGAGTGGATCTACTTCCGGGTGTGCAATAGAAAGCTTGCTTCCAAATCGGTTGGGCTTACCAAACACGATATAGTCTGTGTTGACCGTAACTTTTTTTGTTACCCAATTGATGCCCTGAAACCATACCAGCTCCAGAGTGCCTGTGCCATCGGTGAAATGACCAATCAATCTCTTTTTAAATCCGGTGCCGGCTACTTCAAACTCAGTGATCTTTCCCTTCAATTGCACGAAGGGCATTTCTTCATTTACTTCTTTCACTGAATAAAACCGGGTGCGATCTTCATGGCGAAACGGATAGTACTGGATAAGATCACCGAAAGTGAAAAGATTCAATTCCTTCTGAAGCAATACTGCACGCTGCGGGCCAACGCCTTTTAAAAATTCAAGGGAAGTATCGAAGAAATTCGTCACACTTTGCAGATTGAATCTCCTTATTAATGCTTGTTCCTTTTTTTATCCTTCAGTTTGTACACCTTACCATTCCATTTTTTATCATCCCAGTAAGCCTTTAAGGTGCCTCCGGCAATAAATAACAAAAACAGTAAACCAAACCAATAAAATCCGGGCCCTACTCCTACTGTGCTATCATAAGGTGTTGCAAACTTTCCACCACCTGAAAATCGCTGACACAAAATCGTTGTCATTTATTCTTCCACTGCAGTGTATTAATAAAATGCATTGTTTCCTTTTTCATGAAATCAATAGCAGGGGCCAGTGAGTCATTTGCCACACGGGTGTTGAAATATAATGCACCTCTTAAAAAATTCTTCGAAGAGTCTGTGATGGTAAACTGAAACTGACTGGGCACTTCGCCTGCTATCTCAGCAATTACTGCTGTTTTACCTGACGGTGTTACGGTGATTAACTCATCAATACCAGAAGCTTTAATTTGCTGCTTGCTGGTAAGATTGTAGGAGTCATCAAGCAATTCTTTTAAAAATTCTTCGCGATTATTTAATCTTTTATAAGTAATGTGAATGTTCGCTTTCAATTCAGGGTAATAAATTCCGATCCAATATTTTTCGCTAAACCACGATGAATCGCGAATTATTTTTGCGTGGGTAGAATATTCAAATGAATAAGGAAGTGAGTCTGGTGAAAGTCGATACTCCTGTGCAGGTAAGTTTAACCGGTTATACCCTTTGGGCTTTGGTTGATACTCACGTGTGCACGATTGAAAAAAGAACAATAAAAAAATAAGACCTGCGCTCCATTTACACAGATGAAAACAGACGCGCAGGTTTTTATGGTTGATTAAATTCATCAGAATGGCAGGTCGTCTATAGGATTATCCTGTGCCGATTTAAAATCATTGCCCCCTGTTGCACTACTATATGCTGGCGCAGCTGCACGCTCACCTCCCATACTTCCTCCGCTGCCTTTTGTACTTAGCATGGTCATATTGTCTCCAACTATTTCAGTGGTGTAACGTGTTACTCCTTCCTTCTCCCAGCTTCGCGTGCGCAACTTGCCTTCCAGGTAAATCATATCACCTTTGTGCAGATACTTTGCTGCTATTTCAGCAAGTCCTCTCCATAATACAATATTGTGCCACTCGGTACTTTCCTTTTTTTCTCCGGTGGTTTTGTCTTTATACGACTCTGAGGTGGCAATTGTAAAGTTTACCACCATTGCACCATTCTCAAGGTTTCTTACTTCCGGGTCTTTGCCCAGTCTGCCTACTAAAATTACTTTGTTTACTCCTGACATATATGTAGTTGTTTTGATTACACCTTTAAAAATTCAAACTGATCAATACAAAGCTATTAAAATTCCAGCGCTACTCTAAATAATTAGTTTGGTGCAAATAGCGGGTAATTAAGACGGGCTTGGGTAAATGTGAAATTTCCTCTTTAGAGTAAAAATTCAGAGCGTGCTGCTTCATCAACGATTTTACTTCAGCAGTTTTATCCACCTTTATCCAAACAAATCGCGTGAGCAAATGCTGATGCGAAAGCACATGTTTAAACTGTGCGCTGACACTGTGTACTTCCTGATCTTTTAACACGGCAATTTCTTTTAAGACAGACTCCGCCTTAATCGCCTTTTTATTTTCTACCAATAAGAAATCATAAAGTCCGTTCCAGATGTCACCGGCACCTCGTTTACGCATTAATAATTTACCGCGATACTCTATTATAATATAGGTAAAGTGCCTTTTGCGAATGCTTGTCTTACGGATTTTTACCGGCAACATACTTTGCAGCGATTGTCGGTTTGCCACACACGTTCGGTTAAACACGCACTCTTCACACTTCGGTTTTTGTGGTGTGCAATGAAGCGCACCAAACTCCATTACTGCCTGGTTGAATAATTCAGGTTGCTTTCGGTCTATCAGTTCATTTGCCTTATTAAAGAAAAAAACTTTACCCTCATTTGAAGAAATGTCAGCATCAATTCCAAATACGCGGGCCAGTACACGAAATACATTTCCGTCTACTACGGCCACCGGTTCA
>JALOMN010000329.1 GCA_025455445.1 Cyclobacteriaceae bacterium | reverse complement strand
GGCAGACAATGGAATGGCCGTATAGATCAGCAATCCTTGTTTGATGGAGCCAAAGGCAAAATAGAGCATCAGAAAAATGAGAAGCAATGCAACGGGAAGAACTATGCTCAAGCGTGCTTTGGCAGCATTCAGATTTTCAAAAGCCCCACCATACCTGATGGTGTAACCTGCAGGGAGATTCAGATTCTTCGACACCTTGTCTTGCAATTCAGTAACGATAGATTGAACATCACGGCCGCGCACGTTGAATCCGACAACAATTCTTCTTCGGGTGTTTTCTCTTTGTATCTGATTAGGCCCAACAATCTCTTCGATGTTGGCAACCTGATACAATGGCACCTGGTTTCCGTTATCAAGTGGAATGAGAAGGTTTTCAATGTCTTTGATATTTCTTCGGGATTCATCTTCAAGACGAACCACAAGGTCAAAACGCTTTTCACCTTCATACACGAGCCCGGCACTTTGGCCGGCAAATGCGGTATTCACGGTGTTGTTAATGTCACGCACATTGAGGCCGTACATCGCCATCGCTTCGCGGTTATACGTAATTACCACTTGTGGCATGCCGGTAACAGTTTCTACATAAAGATTAGTGGCACCATCGACTGTAGAGATTATTTCGCCAAGATTTTTGGAGTAACGTGCAAGCGTATCCAGATCTTCTCCAAAAATTTTACAAACCACATCCTGTCGTGCACCGGTCATGAGTTCGTTGAAGCGCATTTGCACAGGATATTGAAATCCAAAACTTACGCCTGGTATATCTTCCAACTCTTTCCCCATTTTTGCTGCAAGCTCATCAAACGAGGAGGCGGAAACCCATTTATTTTTATCTTTCAAGATCACCATCATGTCGCTGGCTTCCAGTGGCATGGGGTCGAGCGGAATCTCAGAGCTTCCGATTTTGGTAACGACCTTTTCAACCTCAGGAAATCGTTCCAGTAAAATTTTTGCTGACTTTTGTGTGGTATTGATCGTGTTAGTTAGACTGCTGCCTGTGAGTAATCGTGTGTCGATTGCGAAGTCACCTTCTTCCAGTTCGGGAATAAATTCACCACCCATATTCAAAAGCACAAATACCGAAACCGCAAACATGCTTAACGTTGCTGCAATGGCTGTCTTTGGAAATGCTATCACTTTATGAAGAAGCGGTTGATATTTTCTTTCCGTCCATGCCATCATTTTATCAGCCAGTGTTTTCGCATGACTAATTTTTTTGCTTAGAAAGAGAGAACTCATCATGGGTACATAAGTCACGGAAAGAATGAAGGCACCCAGTATCGCAAACGCTACGGTAAAGGCCATCGGCTTAAACATTTTTCCTTCGATACCTTCGAGCGAGAGTATAGGGATGTACACTATCAGTATAATAATTTGACTGAAGACTGCAGATTTGATCATCGATACTGTTGAATGCTCTACTTCCTGATTCATTTCCTGCTGTGAGAGCGTTCCGATTTTTGCAAAATGCGCGGAATGTGTAAAGCGATGCAGTATTGCCTCTACTACGATTACGGAACCATCTACAATCAAACCAAAGTCAATAGCACCGAGGCTCATCAGATTGCCTCCTATTCCAAACTGGTTCATCAGGATAATTGCAAAAAGCATAGAGAGCGGTATCACTGATGAAACGATTAATCCTGCGCGAAGATTTCCTAAAAAGAAAACCAACACAAATACCACAATGAGAGCGCCTTCAATGAGATTGGTCTTAACTGTGTTGATAGCATTGTTCACCATCTTGGTTCTATCAAGGAAGGCTTCAATTATCACTCCCTCTGGAAGGGATTGCTGTATTTCGGTAATTTTTGCTTTTACATTTTTTATTACAGAGGATGAGTTTTCACCTTTCAGCATCATTACTACTGCACCGGCCACCTCACCCTGATCATTGTAAGTCATTGCACCATATCGTGTGGCATAGCCAAGACCCACTGTTGCAACGTCTCTTATGAGTACGGGCATACCATTGGCCAGTTTCTTCACCACAATTTTTTCGATGTCCGGAATTCCTTTCGTTAGTCCTTCTGTGCGGATGTAAAGTACCGTTGGACCTTTCTCGATATAGGCACCACCCGTGTTTTCATTGTTGATTTCAAGCGCCTGAAAAATATCTGCAATGGTTACACCGTATGCTTTTAACTGTTCCGTGCGCACCGCGATTTCGTATTGTTTGAGCTGGCCGCCAAAACTGCTCACATCTGCTACACCGGGAGTGCCCAGCAGTTGCCTTCGTATCATCCAGTCCTGAATAGTGCGCAGTGACATGGCATTGTAGCGATGCTCATAACCCGGCTTGGCTCGCACCACATATTGATAAATTTCTCCGAGGCCCGTAGTTACCGGGGCCATCTCCGGAGTTCCTATGCTGTTCGGAATAGTTTGTTTTACCTGCGATATCCGCTCACTGATTTGTTGCCGCGCCCAATAGATGTCTACGTTATCTTTGAAAACCACGGTTACCAGCGATAGCCCGAATCGCGAAAAGCTTCTGATATTTTTAAGTCCCGGAATATTACTGCAGGATTGTTCGATAGGAAATGTGATCAGGCGCTCCACATCGGTGGCTCCTAATGCAGGCGATACTGTAATCACCTGCACCTGATTGTCTGTGATATCAGGCACGGCATCAATTGGCAATTGTGTAACCTCATAACTTCCAAAGCCGATGAGACCGATGACGAAAAGCCCGATGATTAACTTTTGTCTTACCGAAAACTCTATGATTTTATTTAACATCGCTACCGAATTTACATTGACTTGATTGTGCAGTTTGAAGACAGGCACAGAAGCGATTAGAATAATTTATTAATGCGCAAATCTTACCCTGCTTCATTAGTCTGTCTTGTTACTAAACTCGTGGCGGCTGCCAGATAGACTTTCTAAACTCAACTGAGTAAGTTGACTGATAAAAATTCGGATAGGATATTGAAAAAGTTGGAGTTGCTATTTCAAACGCATTCTCACATGATACCATACTTAAAACATGTGAAGACGCGCAAGTGCCTGACTTAAAAGGAAGCGTTTGATGTTTTCCACGCTCATCCTGTTCGTGCTGTCCGGCCTGGCCTCCGTAGTGTAAGTTCAGAAAATCTAAAAAGGAAAAATCAGATAGTCTGTTGCGATGTTCCTTATAGTGTTCAATCAACCTTGGCATTTTTTCCAGCGTATGCAAATGCATAACACTTCCCGTAAGGGTTAGTGATAATAACAAGATGCTGATGGACTTATTCATACCTAAAGGTACCCGGCATCACTCACGCAAACTATGATTTATATCAGCCGCTCAATTGATTAGACAACCTAAAACAAAGATAGATTCCCGCCTTTATGGAATTTTGTCAAATCATAAGAAGGAAAATACTTTTCTGAAAAGTACTTTTTCTTGCTGGCACGGAAAAGTTGGTGGAT
>JALOMN010000328.1 GCA_025455445.1 Cyclobacteriaceae bacterium | reverse complement strand
TATGGCGATACATCGGCTATCAACTGCATATTGATGAAGATTTATTGCCTGCATCTTTTAAAGAAGCATATCAACTTGCACTGATCATAAAGAAACGCAACTTTAAAAAATCACCTGAAGGTGAGGTACTCACCAAAGAGCTACTAGAATATTATCAATCCGCAGTGCCGGCCAACCAGGCTTACTTAATCAATGCACAGGTGCGCCATTTTCTGGGTCCGGAAATCGCAGGTTATCTTGGTCTGAAGCCAGAGCCACTCAAAGATACACTCACTGATTTCATGAGTTCATTCATGGAATTGAAAAATTTACTTTCTATTCACCCTGACAGCTTTGAAAAGATGATTGCCAATCATCAGCAAATAAAAATGAACTTGAACAGGCAGGGTAGCCTCTCAAAAAAATAATTCAAGAATTATCCAATCTGTGCAGTCAAAAAAAATAATCACTGCACTGCGCATTGAATTGTCGATCTATAAAATGTTCATTTCATTTTCTTAATTCGCAGCTATGCTGAATTAGTTGAGAAAATTTGTTACCTCACCTGTATAGGTAAGCGTGAGTTTGTGCATGGCGCGTGTGCAGGCAATGTATAACATGCGCTTATCCACTTCATTTTGATAATTACGTATCGAAACAAAAGGCACGATTACTTCATCAAACTCCAATCCTTTAGATAGATGGGCTGTAGTAATGATAATACCATGTTTAAATGCGGTGCTATCAGCCGTGAGCAAATACACGTTATCTGATTTCAATTTTGCATAAACAAAGTCGGCCTGTCGTTGTGATTTACAAATAATACCCAATGTGGGATAGGAAGAATTTCTGAATACCTCCAAAAGCGTTTTTATTTCTTCAATTTCTTCCACATTACTTTGAAAGCCTTTCACTGTTGGCGGAGCACCATGCCGCTCCAGCGGAATCAAATCCGGATTTTTGGCAATACGTTGTGCAAAACTGCTGATCTCGAAAGTAGAACGGTAACTTCTGAATAATTTTACCATATCACCTTGCGGGAAAACCTGCTCAATGGCTTCTGAAGTAGATGCGCTATAGGGGTTTACGGTTTGGTTAACATCACCGAGTATGGTCTTTTTACATTTAAATAATCTCGACAAAACAGAATATTGCACCGGTGTGTAGTCCTGCATTTCATCTACCAACAGATGCTTTACATGATCATAGGTTTGTGTGCCCTCTAATCTGATCTTGCAATAAATCAACGGAAACACATCACTATACTCAATCACATCTCCTTGCGCCATCCTGAATAATTCAGGCTTTCCAATCCATCTATAAAAATCACGGTACAAGTCCAGCACATGGTTGGTTTTAAAAATGCCTGGCATTGCCTGCCATATCTGCGACTTTTCATGACCTGTGAGTTTACGCTGCACCGCGTTGCGCACATATTGCTGAATGTCTTTTACCACTTCTGGTGTGCGCTTCAAAATGGGTATGCGATGGTACGCTTTAAAGCGCTCCAGAATAAACGGAAAGGGAACGACCACATTACCTGCACGCAATTCGGTAAAGGTGAAAAAGTTGTTTTCTAAATGAACGATATATTGATTGAGCTTACGCAGAAAATCAAACGTAGATTTAAATTGAATGCGTTCGATAAAACCATTATCCTTTTTTTCCAATAAATCAGAAACCTGCTGAAAGAAACTCTGAAACCGGTATTTATCTTCCAACACTTCGTTGGCTAATTCTTCCATACCCATTTCAGGGATTTGTTCTTCTCCCAATTCGGGTAACACGTTTGAGATGTAATCGGCAAATACTTTGTTTGGTGAAATTATCAGGATGTCTTTTGACGTGATCTCCTCGCGGAAACGGTATAACAAAAAAGCAATACGATGGAGCGCAATAGAAGTTTTACCCGAACCAGCTACTCCCTGTATGATCATGACGGAAGCAGTCTCATTGCGGATAACTGAATTCTGATCACGTTGAATGGTAGCGACAATATTTTTCATTTTATCGTCACTGGACTTGCTCAGCTCCTTTTGCAGAATATAATCATGAACGTGCACATCGTTTTCGATCATGAACTCCATCACGCCTTCGCGGATTTTATATTGTCGCTTGAGTAAAATGGTGCCCTCAATTTTGCCCGAGGGTGTGTGATACGAAGCCTCACCCAATTCAAAATCATAAAACATCGAAGAGATAGGGGCCCGCCAGTCATAGATTAAATTCGTGCGGGTAGTATCATCTGTAAACGTATGAATCCCGATGTAAACCGGAGTTGCTGATGCATTACCAGAAGACACAAAATCAATCCGACCGAAATAAGGTGAATCAATCAACTTCTGTAATTTTCGTTTGCGTGCCACCGCAGACTCGCCTGTAAAGGCCATTCGGTTGATGGACTGCCCTGCGGCTACCACATCGGCTTCATCCATGCCCGATTGATGTTCGTACATGTATTCTTTATTCTGCCGGAGTTCCGTGGCATATTGCTTTACATTTTCATCCGTGCGACTGATGGCAAACACTAACCGTTGTTTGATCTCTTCAAGATATTCCCGCTCTTCTTGTTCTGATAAATGAATCATTGAATCTTTTTTCTTCTGAAACAGGATGTAAAGTTATAGCACTTATCGCAATAATTCAGTGGCGACCGTCATTAGTGGAAATATTAAATGGAGTGGAATCTTCAACTTACACTATACAGCCACGTTCTTAATCCTGGTAGGATGACTGAGTTTAAAATCGGTAGTCTTTTTATCGATTTGATATCGTTTGTTTACATAGCCTTTGGTGTATGATTTTACCCTGGCTTCAAACTCAATCACATTGCCGGCTTTCAGTTCCACTTTTTCAAATGCCTTGGAGTATGAAAACCATACATGGTCGGTCACTTTCTGGTTGCTAGCTGCCTCGCAAACATCCTTCAATAAGATAGTATCTTCGCTATAACCTTTGTAGTTGGTTTTCTTACCCAATCGCACAAACACAGCGTTGAACTTTTTCCGTTCTCCGGCTTGTGCCGCTAATGACTTCCGCATGCTGCGAATATACTACACAAGGTAATTTATAATCCTGAAACAAGGATTAAATTAACACAAGTAAATTATTAACCGAATCAATTGGTAATTGGGCGTAAATACATCCGGCTAAAGAATTTAATCGTGTTAACACCTCTATATTGCAGCCAGTTACGAAAGATAAAATATTTCATGCCCTTTCAATCAAATTCTGATTTGTAAACGCCACGATGAATCAAAAACCTTTTAACAAGTTAAACAGCTATTGGTACAGAATCCTGGAAATGTTTACAAAATTATCGTTCGCTAAGAAACTACTTTTTTTACTGCTTGGTGCCGGAGGATTTATACTACTAGGAGTGATGGTCCTTTTTCTGCTGATCGTCAGCGGAACGTTGGGAACCCTTCCCGGGAGTGAA
>JALOMN010000327.1 GCA_025455445.1 Cyclobacteriaceae bacterium | reverse complement strand
CGGCTTTTGCCGTTGAATGCGGAAGAAAAGGAACTGATCAAATCAAAATTTCATCCGCACTTGTTTCTGAAAAAACAGTTTGCGCTGCAACATGGCGATGTGTGTGAGTATTTTTATTTTGTGGTGCATGGTTGTCTTCGTCTATATATGGTTGATGACAAAGGAGTTTATCATATCCTGCAGTTTGCCACCGAAAATTACTGGATACTAGACCTGACCAGTTTTCATAAAAAGAAACCCGCCATCCTAAACATCGATGCGCTGGAAGACACTACCGTGCTTCGCATCAATCACAGTGATTTACTCGACCTCTACATAAAGGCTCCCAAGTTTGATCGCATTTTCAGAGTGCTATTGGAAAATCATTTTATGCATCAGCAACAGCGGATGACGCAGTTATTCAGTTCCACGGCTGAGGAACGGTATCAGCTATTTCTGGATACTTACCCACATTTACTCAACCGTTTATCGCAGGTGCAGATTGCCGCCTATCTGGGTGTAACGCCTGAGTTCTTGAGCAGGATTCGCAGCCGGATGGCTAAAGGAGATAAGTAATTGACAGGCGTCTGACCGCTTTCGCTGAAGCTTATAGCGGTCTGACGCCTCATTCATTAGTTATCATGTCAGGCTGAGCCAGCTTGTCCTTAAGGCGAAGCCTTGATCTAGATCAATACTTTTTCTTAAACCAGGTCATTGGTGCAGCCTGCCTGTTTGATGTTGCTTTGTATCATCAAAACAAACATCAACTAAAACAAAATAAAATATGTCAATCCACAAATCAAAAGTAGCCGTAATCGGCTTAGGAAATATCGGGAAAATAGTTGCTTCAAACCTGGTGAAAGGAAACCGTGAAGTAATTGTATCTAGTCATAAACTGGAAGATGCAACAACATTCGCGCAACACTTGGGGAGTCTGGCCAAAGCCGCAGAAGTGCCAGCCGCAATTAAAGAGGCTGACATCGTGGTGATGGCGGTTTGGTTTAGTACCATTCAGGAACTGTTAAAGGAATACACCACTGAATTGCAGGGTAAGATCATTGTGGATCCTTCTAATCCAATTGCACCCGATGGGAATGGTGGATTCAAAAAAATCATAGGCGTGGATGAATCTGCCGGTGAAATCATTTCTGGTCTGCTTCCAAAAGGTACTATATTAGCAAAGGCGTTAGGCACATTGGGTGCAGGTTCGTTGGCAAGTGCGGCATATCAAAAGCCTGAAGCCGCTGTATTATTTTATGCAACGGATGATACCAGTATTAATGAGAAGATCGAAGAACTTATTAAAGACAGCGGTTTCGAACCGGTTCGTGTTGGAGGTATAGATCAATCTATCCGTATTGAAGTGTTTGGTGAACTGCATGAGTTTGGCGCACTTGGTAAAACAGTTACGCGCGAAGAATTCAATCAAACTGTTTAAGAACATAATCTGTTAGTAAAAACACCGAGACATCCTTTAATTTATTTATATGAAAAAACTTCAACTCATTCTCATGCTGCTGCTAAGTACTTTGTGCGTATCAGCTCAGAAACAGAGAATAAACCTCAAAAATCAAACATTTGAATTGCATAATGTAACAGGATCTATCATTGTGTTTGAAGGAAAGAAAGTGCTGAAGATAGAACGAGACCTTGAAGCGCTACCCTTTGATGCCAATAATCTTGAGAAAACAGTTGACGAGCCACATTATGCCCGGCTCGTTGGCCTGGAAGACTTTGAAAATGGCACAATTGAAGTAAAGATGTATAGTCAGATTCAGGACCCCTCGCCTTTCGCAGGTGCAGCCGGTTTTATCGGAGTATATTTCAGAATTAAAGAAGACGATTCAGCCTTTGAAAGTATTTACTTAAGACCCAAAGTGGGTAGAGTCAACAATCAGTTTGCAAGAAATCATGCCGTTCAATACATCGCTTATCCTCATGCAAAATTTGACACGCTAAGAAAGAGTTACCCGCCCGGGTCATATGAAGGCTCGGCTCCTGTAGCGCTGAAGGAATGGATAAAGATGAGAATTGAGGTGAATGGAGAAACTGCTGAAATGTTTATCAACGACATGAAGTATTCATCCTTTATCGTGAATAAAATGTTGGGCAAGAATAAAATAGGTGGTGTGGGTCTGTATGTAGATATTGGTACAATCGGCTATTTCAAGGATTTAAAAGTTACCAAAGGTCAGTTAAAGAAGAAATCAACTGATGAGAAGATAGATGGTATTTAAAGAATAATTAATCAAATGACTCCGCTTAAAAAAAACATCTAACCAATTTACACTAACTAAAAAAAACACTTTATGATAAGCCACAAAACTTTAATTACCACTCTTTTATTCATTCTATTGGTAACTGCTTCTTATGCTCAATCGATTGACGAAGTTGTAAAGGAATGGGAACGTGCAAAAGCATACACCAAAGAATATCTCGATGCCATGCCTGAATCAGGTTATGCATTAAAGCCTACTCCTGAAATGCGTTCATTCGCAGAGCAAATGCTTCACCTGACAGATGCAAACTACGGCTTCGCGTCTGCGGCTTCTGGTGATAAAAGTCCGGTAGGTTTTGGTGAATCTGAAAAGACCACCGATAAGTCAAAAGTTAATGTGACCAAGTTGGTGTTGGCTAGCTATGACTTTGTAATCAACAGTATTAAAAAGATGACAACCGCTCAGCTCTTTGAAAAAACCAAATTGTTTAATCAGTTTGAAATGACTAAGGGAATGGTGTATGTAAAATTGTTTGAGCATCAGACGCATCACAGAGGGCAAACCACCGTGTATCTTCGCCTGGCTAAGGTCACACCTCCCAATGAGAAATTATTCTAATCGAATAATCTCAACATTAAAACTAAAGCACTGCTAAATTGCGGTGCTTTTTTATGCTATCTGCACCACCAATCGTTCAGAAAGAAGGACATACTTCATCGTGAAGATTGTTTAAATACTGTCTCTTTTCTAAAAACCTATTTTACAACAAAATTTCTATCGAACGTATAAATCAAACTCACGTTCCAGTCAAAATCCTTGGAAGGTATATCCGATTCAATTGCCTTATTGACAATGCTGGAAATAGTAATTGGAAAATCCCTGACGCCAAACGTGGTAGTCGCATTCACATAATAACCATCATCATTGTCTACTTTCAGATAAAATACCTGAGGATTAAAACTAAAATATGTTTTTCCAAGCAATTTGATTTTGGTAAAATTTCCTTGTAACGATAAGAAGTTGGTGTTCTGTGGTCCGTGTTGTTGAAAAGCATGGCCTCGCAAATAATAAAAGCCTACACTGATATTATTTTTAATAGTGTAATTTCCGCAGCCAGAAATCTCCTGGCTACTGACAGGTTCTCTTCAATTCCATTAACAGTTACCGGACGAGTAATAAAATTCAATCCGGGAAGATGACCACCGAATGTCAATTGAAATTTTGGTTTGATAATCGCCTTGTAACGATAAATAAAAACGAAAGACCACGGGCGGCCTTCCAGTGCATAACGAAATTGGGGCTCAAAACTCAGCCGCTTATTGCCCATACGCATATCTAAGAAGGCGGCCGGATCACCCAATGAAAATGCTGGTATAATAGAGAACCCGTTATTGGTGACACTCACATCAGCATGAAAGAAGAACGTACTATCCTTCTTTTGACTGAATGACTCAACATTCGCCAGAAAATAAATAAGAAAGGCGGTTACCCATTTTGCAGATAGCCTGTTCGGGTATATATACATGGTTTATTAAGGTTTAAATTTTCTACAAAGAACAGTGATAATTATTTTTCGCAGGAACAAAAATCAATGCAATACTTACGAATTTCAAACAAACCAAAAACAGTAACCATTCGGTGGAAAAGTAGTTGACCTTCCTGCATTGGTAAAGACTAAGGCAAGGATATAGTATTAATTAAAGGGATTATAAAAAGTTCGAACCATTTAACTATACGATTGCTAAAAATGGGTAAGGCAAATTGCAAAAATTCATTGATTTCGATTAAAGCCATTTATTTAATCGGATGCTAATTTAAATATCAAAAGCACATAAATTATCAGAAACGTAATACTAGCTTTATGGCTAAATTGTAAAACTTATATACATGAGTGAATCCGCTATCCTTTGGTTAAGTTTCAGTGTTTTTGTTCTCGGAATGCTCGCATTAGACCTGGGTGTATTTCATCGCAAATCACACGCGGTGTCGGTGAAAGAGGCCCTGGCATGGACAGCCGTATGGATAACGATTTCCATGTTATTCAATCTCTTTGTATACTTCTACTTTGGCAATGAAAAGGCACTAGAGTTTTTTACTGCTTACCTCGTTGAGAAATCACTCAGTGTCGATAATATTTTTGTCATTATCATGATCTTCGCCTATTTCCGCGTACCTGATTCTTATCAACACAAAGTGCTCTTTTGGGGAATTTTCGGTGCGTTGGTCATGAGGGTTATTTTCATATTCGCAGGAATAGAGTTGATACATAAATTCCATTGGTTGATTTATATTTTCGGAGGATTCCTCGTAATTACTGGTGTGCGCATGGTGTTTGGTGAAAATAAACCGATTGAACCTGAGAAGAATCCATTGGTGAAATTAATTCGAAGAATATTTCCTGTAACCGACTCATTTGAGGGAGATAACTTTTTTGTAAAGCGTGATCTAAAAATCTGGGCTACACCCTTGTTTATTGTAGTTGTTTTAATTGAAGCCACCGATTTAATTTTTGCAGTAGACTCTATTCCGGCTATTATTGCAATTTCTGATGATACATTTATTGTTTACACCTCAAACGTATTTGCCATTCTAGGCTTGCGCTCACTCTACTTTGCTCTTTCCGGAATTGAAAAGTATTTCATTTATTTAAAATATGGGTTGGCCACTATTTTAGTTTTTGTAGGTATTAAAATGTGTATAGTCGATCTTTATAAAATACCAGTTGAGATTTCATTGATCTTGATTT
>JALOMN010000326.1 GCA_025455445.1 Cyclobacteriaceae bacterium | reverse complement strand
ACTTCAAAATATCCCTCATTGATATCAGCTGAAATGAAATCAATTTTTAATTGATTGCATCGCATCTTTAAGTTCAGATGGTATTTTTTCAGTTCATCTTTAAATTGATCCTTTATTTCTAACGGATTCAGCAAAAGCTTTTCTCCTGTTTCTAAGTCTATGAATTCATAAGGTCGTTCGCTGAAGTTAAAGTCTAATTCAGTTTTGTGATCAGTTACATGAAACAAAATGACTTCATGCTTATTGTGCTTCAGGTGCTGAAGCGCTTTGAATATCTCATCTTCATTTTCTGAGCTATCAAACATGTCGCTGAAAAGTACAACCAGTGAGCGTCTGTGCGTTTTTTCTGCAATCTCATGAAGGACCTTCGCTACTTTTGTCGGTTTCGGATTTTCGTTTGTTGCCTTTACTTTCTTTTCCAGAGAAGTGAATAGTTTATTCAAGTGAGATGCGGCTGAACGTATTTGTGTAAACTCTTCTATTTGATCAGAAAACAAGCAGAGTCCTACCGCATCGCGCTGCTTGTGAAGCAAATAGGCAAGGGCAGAAGCGGCATATACACTAAACTTTAATTTTGCCCTGGTTTCGGCCGGGTAATTCATTGACGAGGAACAATCAATGGCTAACACACATCGAAGGTTCGTTTCTTCTTCATACTGTTTGGTATAAAGTCTGTCGGTTCGGGCAAAAACTTTCCAATCGATATGGCGTGTACTTTGCCCTTCATTGTATAGCCTGTGTTCTGCAAACTCTACAGAAAAGCCATGATAGGGTGATTTATGCAGGCCGGTGATAAAGCCCTCTACTAATTGTTTGGCCAGCAATTCAAGGCTGCCAGAGAGTTGGATGTCTTCAATCCGGATATTCATACTCGTTTATGCCTTTTTATACGGTTTCTTTCGCAACTAAAGTACTTACTTATTCAGAATTTGACCTGAAAACTTGATTGACTATTTGCAATCAATTATATAACTATTACCTTCATATTACCAATTATACCCTAAACCTAACCTTAAACTGATTATCTGTGGAAGAGAACAAGAACAATGGGAGAGAAGAAATTTTCTCTGAGAAAGTGAAAGCAGGTAAACGCACCTATTTCTTCGATGTAAAATCGACACGCTCAAACGATTATTACCTGACCATTACGGAAAGTAAGAAGCGTTTCAACAAAGATGATGAGGGTTTCACATATGAAAAACATAAGATTTTCCTGTACAAGGAAGATTTTAACAAATTCATGGAAGCCTTGAACAACACTGTTAATCATGTAAAGAATGAGTTGATGCCGGATGTGGATTTTACTGCATTCGAGAACAATCATGAAAATAATCATGAAAGAGAAGAGCATGCAAAATCACCACAAGTTGATTCAGAACTTAAGTGGGATTAGATATTTCCCTAAACCTAAACCAATTGAAGCCCTGAAATTATTTCAGGGCTTCTTTTTTTGATTTATGATTATGCGGCCTTTATTATAGGAATGCATTAACACAGAACAATTATATTTGCGCCCTCAAATCAAATATGTAATTCATGAGCTTAAAGTGCGGTATAGTGGGCCTGCCCAATGTAGGTAAATCAACCTTATTTAACGCGATTTCAAACAATAAGGCAGAAGCAGCCAATTTTCCCTTTTGCACTATCGAACCTAACGTGGGTGTTATTACAGTGCCTGATGAGCGATTGAAAATATTGGAGTCATTGGTTAATCCTCAGCGCGTATTACCCACCACTTTTGAATTTGTTGATATTGCCGGCCTGGTAAAGGGGGCAAGTAAAGGGGAAGGGCTGGGCAATCAGTTTTTGGCAAATATTCGCGAAGTAGACGCAATAGCGCATGTGGTGCGTTGTTTTGAAGATGAAAATATTGTTCATGTATCTGGTAAAGTTGATCCTGTTGGTGATAAGGAAGTGATTGATACAGAATTGCAATTAAAGGATCTTGAATCGGTTGAGAAGAAAATAAGCAAAGTAGAACGAACCGCTAAAAGCGGTGATGCAAAGGCTAAGAAGGAACTGGCCACGCTTATTGCCTACAGAGACACTTTGCTCTCAGGTAAAAATGCACGCACACTTATTGTTGACTCAGAAGACAAAAAGGCTATTGAAGATTTGCAATTGCTTACGGATAAACCTGTGATATATGTCGCGAATGTGAACGAATCAGATATTCACACCGGCAATAAACATGTGGATGCGCTTAAGGCATTAGTCAAAGAAGAAGAGGCAGATGTAATAGTAGTATGCGCGGCCATTGAGGCTCAAATAGCGGAATTGGAAACCGAAGAAGATCGGGCCGTGTTTTTGGATGAGTATGGACTTAAGGAATCAGGATTAAATAAGTTGGTGCATGCCGCCTATCATATGCTAAACCTCATTACTTATTTCACTGCAGGTGAAAAAGAAGTCAGGGCATGGACCATACACAGAGGTTGGAAAGCGCCTCAGGCTGCCGGGGTGATACACACCGATTTTGAGAAGGGATTTATCCGGGCCGAGGTTATTAAAATACCTGATTATCAGAAATATAAGACAGAGGCCGGTTGCAAAGAGGCCGGAAAATTAGCGGTAGAAGGCAAGGAATATGTGGTGCAGGATGGTGATGTAATGCACTTCAGGTTTAATGTCTAAAACCACTTTTACTTAAATATTTACTACAGATTTTTGTTTTATAAATCTGATTTTTAATATCTTAGCTGTCCGCAGATTTTTTAAAGGCGGGGTTTTTAACAGATTTTTTACCCCAAAATAGTTTCACCGTGAGGATACGGATTGTTTTTTCATTGAAGAACAGGGGAGCTTATGTCCCTTTTCACCACCAGTTTCTTTTGGCTCAAACCATAAAGGGGGTAGTCATGCTCGGAAAAAATCCCAGCTACTTTTCTTATACCCAATATAACTTTTCCGGCTTGAAAGGTCAGATTAAAATAAGTCGAAAGGGGCTTCATTTCTTCTCCTCAAAAGTTACACTCGTGTTTTCAGCTACCGACAAGTCATTCCTGGATTACTTTTTAGGGGTGTTATTTGAACAGAAGGAATTACTTATCGGTAATCTTCAATTAGCTCCGGAATCTTTCGAATACGAAGAACCTGTTTCTATCACTGAGTCCGTTAAGTTTCTGTGTATATCTCCCATAGTTCTCGTTCCTGCTTCCTTTAATGATGAATCGGGAAAGCGATTTATATCACCCGAAAATGACGAGTTTTCAGATCTGTTATATGATAGCACCATTGCGCGTATGGAAGCGAGTGGCAACTATACGGCAGAGCAGCTTGCGGACTTTTATAAGTTTCAACTTGTGGCCGATAAAGATTATATAAACAGAATTCAGGCAGCTCACAAAAAATTTGCCCGCATATACCCACTTTTTGATCTCGATGTGAAATACGAGATAAGAGGTTATACATTTCCATTTACCTTATATGCTCCTCAG
>JALOMN010000325.1 GCA_025455445.1 Cyclobacteriaceae bacterium | reverse complement strand
AGTTTAGCTGCAATCTTGGCAATAGGATAACCCGTAGCTTTGGATGCAAGTGCAGATGACCTGGAAACCCGTGGGTTTATTTCAATTCCTATTATGTCATCATTTTCCGGGTTTACTGAAAATTGCACGTTACAACCACCTGCAAACTTACCAATGCCATTCATCATTTTAATGGCGAGGTTACGCATGTTTTGATATACAGTATCAGGTAAGGTCATTGCAGGAGCTACCGTGATTGAGTCACCGGTATGAATACCCATCGGGTCAAAATTTTCAATCGAGCAAATTATGATTACGTTGCCCGCTCCATCGCGCAATAACTCGAGTTCATATTCTTTCCATCCCATGATGCTCTGTTCAACCAAAACCTCATGTATGGGTGAAGCATGTAACCCGCGATTAAGGGCAGCATCAAATTCTTCAGGTGAGTTTACAAAACCGCCTCCGGTGCCTCCTAATGTAAAGGATGGGCGAATGACAAGTGGAAATCCAATTTCCTGTGCAATTTCTTTTCCTTCGAGAAATGAAGTTGCTGTGGCTCCTTTGCATACACCTACGCCTAATTCCAGCATTTTCAATCTGAACTTTTCACGGTCTTCGGTGGTCTCAATGGCTTTGATATCTACACCAATAATTTTTACGCCATAGTTTTCCCAGATTCCCGCTTTATCACAATCAATACACAAGTTAAGTGCGGTTTGTCCACCCATTGTAGGAAGCACTGCATCGATATGATGTTTCTCCAGAATTTCGCGTATCGACTTTTTCTCCAGCGGCTTTAAATAAACATGGTCGGCCGTCACTTTGTCAGTCATGATAGTAGCCGGATTGGAATTGATAAGTATTACTTCAATTCCCTCTTCTCGCAACGAACGAGCTGCTTGAGAGCCTGCATAATCAAATTCACACGCTTGTCCGATGATGATGGGTCCGCTTCCGATGATGAGTACGGAACGAATACTGCGATCTCTGGGCATATTGGTTGTTTAGGTATGGATAAATCGGGCAAAAATAATCAGTAAATCAGTAATTAGGCTTCTATTCTTTACATTTATTCAGAAGGTTTTTTTAGTGAATATTTTTTAAGAATTTTTATCAAAACTTTTAATTGATGAATCTCAATCTGAAGGCTGCAGCAGAAAATACATTTGATGCAATTGTAGTGGGTTCAGGAATAAGCGGAGGGTGGGCTGCGAAAGAACTTTGTGAAGCTGGTTTGAAAGTATTATTGCTTGAGCGTGGCAAGAATGTGGTGCATCCGGATTATAAAGGAGCCATGAATGATCCTTGGGAAATGGAACATCGGGGAAGATTAACTGAAGAAGACCGCCAGCGATGCCATATTCAAGTAAGGCATTACTCAATTGGAGAGGATAACAAGCACTTTTACATTAATGACCTTGAAAACCCCTATCAGGAGTTAAAGCGTTTTGATTGGATACGGGGAGATGTTGTGGGAGGCCGGTCTTTATTTTGGGCAAGGCATTGCTATCGGTGGAGTGACCTGGATTTTGATGCCAATTTAAAGGATGGTATTGGTGTGGATTGGCCTATTCGGTATAGTGATATTGCACCATGGTATGATTATGTTGAGAATTTTATAGGGGTTTCTGGCAAAGAAGAAGGTATTCCTCATTTACCAGACGGAAAGTTTCAACCTCCAATGAGTTTGAACTGCGTGGAAGAAGATTTTAAGAATAAAGTCAGATCAAAATTTTCAGACAGGCATGTTACCATTGGGCGTGTAGCAAATCTGACTAAACCACTCAAAGGCAGAGGGATATGTTTATATCGTAATCTTTGTCAGAGAGGGTGTCCTTATGGAGCATATTTTAGTACCAATGCCAGCACCTTGCCAGCAGCTCATGCCACCGGAAATCTTACTCTACGGCCCCAATCCATTGTAAATAAAGTTTTGTACGATGAAGCTAAAGAAAAGGCAACAGGTGTAGAAATAGTGGATACTGAAACTAATGAAGTGAAAGAATTTTATTCTCGCATCATTTTTTTGAATGCGGCAACTCTTGCCACAGCACATATTCTACTTAATTCAACATCATCGCGCTTTCCTAATGGTTTGGGTAATAGCAGTGATGAAGTTGGAAGAAATATTATGGATCATCATAAAGGAGCAGGTGCCAATGCCCAGGTTGAAGGGTTTGAAGACCAATACTATTTCGGCAGGAGACCTAATGGTGTATACATTCCCAGGTTTAGAAATATATCTGATAAGCAAAAGGATTACATCCGTGGTTTTGGATACCAGGGTGGAGCAAGCAGGAGTGGCTGGGGCAGAGGAAATAATGATGAAGCACTTGGGGCAGCATTGAAAGAAAAACTAATACAGCCAGCAGGCTGGACAATTAATTTCGGTGGTTTTGGTGAATGCCTTCCTTATAGAAATAACCGCGTAATATTAAATCACGAATTGAAAGACAAATGGGGGCGCCCCACACTCAATATAGAAGTTGAGTTCAAAGCGAATGAAAACAATATGCAAAAAGATATGGCAAATGCCATGGCAGAAATGTTAGAAGCAGCAGGTTATAAAAATGTGCAGCCATATGCCAATATATCATTTCCGGGGAATGCAAATCATGAAATGGGCTCTGCGCGAATGGGTCGCGACCCTAAAACCTCAGTATTGAATGGATTTAACCAAATGCATGAAGTAAAGAATGTGTTTGTTACGGATGGCTCGTTCATGACATCTTCGTCATGTGTAAACCCATCACTTACTTACATGGCAATGACGGCACGCGCGTGTGCCTTTGCCGTAAGTGAAATGAGAAAACAGAATATTTAATTACGGTGAAATTAAAACTGTCGGACGAATAGTGGTTATTTCCTGAACTCCCTGTATCTGCGCACCATGGCGATACCAAAGCCAATCATTAATACTCCGGTGCCTAGCCAAAGCACGTTGATAAATGGTTTTTCCATGGCCTTGATTATCACCCAGTCTTTTTGACGGGTGTTTATTCCCAAAGAAAATTCATTCTCATCTGGGTGGATGTTCAAAAGGGTAAACTTCACACCCAGATCATTTATTTCATCTGACAACCGGCCAACTTGTGATCTGTCCTTGATCAGGAAAATTGGTTCAGAGTAATAGGTATTGCGTTCACCTGTAACCTTAATCTTTGCTTTTACTGCAACATCTTCTGCAGAAAGCACCATGCCTTCAATCTGATCAATTTTTGTTACACTTTCTAACACTGAAACATAGTCATTGGCAAAAAACTGCTGACCGATTTTTACGCGGATTTCTTCTAACTCACTCCACTCAGGCTCTTCGTCCTTATTCATCGGTAATGAAACGTGTGTATATAAATCTCTGGAGATATTGCGCTTTATATCAGGCGATGCAATAAATCCGCCCATTGATGGATTAATTTGAACGCGAGGAAATAACAACGCCTGCACTTTTCCTTCTTTTCTT
>JALOMN010000324.1 GCA_025455445.1 Cyclobacteriaceae bacterium | reverse complement strand
GGAAATAACACATCCGTATCCGGGCAATATTTGTCGTGTACATTTTGTAATACTTCCTCTAAATACTCGCCATAATTCACATGCAAGGCATCTTCCAAATCATGCAACTCCTCTTCCAGATCGTCATACTTAGGATTATTGTAATCAATTTTCTTCAACTCGTTTCTGCGCAACGCAATTTCCTGTATTGCCTTATCTAATGCTTTAACATCCATAATTCAAATTTTTACCAAAGATTATAGAAAAGCAGTCGAAATAAAAACGGTGGTAAGAATTTGTATTAAAATGTTGGTTTGAGGACACACAGGTAATGCAAAAACGCCTGGTATAACTGCAGGCGAAATTTGTAAGCTCAATTGACAATTTTTAAGTTAAATTTGATCAAAATTTATAGCTGGATGACTCACGATTTTCTACCTATCAATGGCACTGACCACATTGAATTTTATGTGGGTAATGCCAAACAAGCCTCATTGTATTATCAACACTGTTTTGGTTTTGAAGTAATAGCCTATGCGGGACCTGAAACTGGCATCCGCGATCGTGCTTCTTATGTGTTGCAGCAAAATAAAATCAGGTTTGTGCTTACTACCAGTTTGCAACCTGACTCTGAAATAGCAGAGCATGTAAAAAAACATGGTGACGGTGTAAAGGTTTTAGCTTTATGGGTAGACGATGCAACCAAAGCCTATAATGAAACAACCGTAAGAGGTGCAGAACCAACCTTTGCTCCAAAAACAATCCGTGATGAACATGGCGAAATCACCCTCGCTTCGATTAAAACATATGGCGACACGATTCACACTTTTGTGGAAAGAAAAAATTACCGGGGTGCATTCATGCCCGGATATAAGGCAGTCAGAAGCAATCTTCAGGCAAATCCAATCGGATTGAAATATGTCGATCACTGCGTGGGTAATGTGGAATTGGGACATATGAACCGATGGGTTGAATTTTATGAAAAGGTAATGGGGTTCAATTTGCTCATCACCTTTGATGACAAAGACATCAGCACCGAATACAGTGCACTGATGTCAAAAGTGGTATCCAATGGCAATGGCTATATCAAATTCCCGATAAACGAACCTGCGTCCGGTAAAAAGAAATCACAAATTGAAGAGTATCTTGATTTTTATAAAGGTGCAGGAGTACAACACATTGCGATTGCCACAGACGATATCATCTATACCGTATCCGAGTTGCGCAGACGTGGTGTGGAATTCTTATACGTGCCCGATAATTATTACAATGATGTTTTAGACCGCGTAGGTCATATCAATGAAGACTTGCAGGAACTAAAAAAACAGAACATCTTAATTGATCGCGATGAAGAAGGATACCTGTTACAGATATTTACCAAACCGGTAGAAGACAGACCTACCCTATTCTTCGAAATCATTGAACGCAACGGAGCCAAGTCTTTTGGCAAAGGAAACTTCAAAGCATTATTTGAAGCCATTGAACACGAACAGGAATTACGAGGAAATTTATAGTAGTTTAATTTAATAAATATTTTTTTAATCGCTTTACTTCATGAACCTTCTTGAACAATCCAAACAACGCGCACAGACATGGCTTGACAGCGCAATCATTGATAAAGATTCTAAAGAACAAATTCAACAATTACTCACTCAGCAGGATACAAAAAATCTGATTGATAGTTTTTACAAAGATTTAGAATTTGGAACAGGTGGCTTGCGCGGTGTGATGGGTGTAGGATCAAACTGTATGAATAAATACACGGTGGGGTACGCAACCCAGGGCCTCGCCAATTATCTTAAGAAATCGTGCACCGGTGAAATAAAAGTAGCTATTGCCTATGACTGTCGTAATAACAGTAAATACTTTGCTCAAATAACTGCTGATGTGTTTTCAGCCAATGGCATAAAAGTCTTTCTCTTTCCTGATCTCAGACCCACTCCTCTTTTATCATTTGCCATTCGATACCTCCACTGCCAATCGGGCGTGGTGATAACCGCATCACATAATCCAAAAGAATATAATGGTTATAAAGCCTATTGGTCGGATGGCGCACAGCTTGTGCCGCCACATGATAAAAATGTAATCACTGAAGTAAATGCGATTGGTAGTTTTGAAAATATCAATTTCAATTCAGACGCTTCAAAAATTAACCATATCGGGCCCGATCTGGAAAATGCCTACTATGAAGAAGTAAACAAACTCATTCCTAAAAAAGAAAGCATAAAGCGTCAGGCTAACATCCCCATTGTATTTTCAAGCATACACGGGGCGGGCATTACCATGGTGCCAGAATGCCTGAAGCGATTAGGGTTTACTAATTTAATGGTAGTAGAAGAGCAGCGGGCGCCAGACGGCAACTTCCCAACCGTGCACTCTCCCAATCCGGAAGAACAATCTGCGATGGAATTATCTTTAAAAAAGGCTAAAGCTGAAAACGCAGAATTAGTGATGGCCACCGACCCGGATACCGATCGTGTGGGCATCGGAATAAAAGATCCCAGTGGAGAATTTTTCTTACTTAATGGAAACCAGGCGTTCAGTCTGATGATGTGGTTTATTTTAAAGAATCTTTCTTCAAAAGAACTAAAGGAAGGTTATATAGTAAAAACAATCGTTACCACTGAATTAGTTGATACGATCGCCATGAAGTTGGGTATAGACTGTTATAACACCCTCACCGGCTTTAAATACATCGCAGAGAAAATGCGCGAAATGGAAGGCAAGGAAAATTTTATTGCGGCCGGAGAAGAAAGCTATGGGTACATGGTAGGCGATTTTGTGCGCGATAAAGATGCGGTGAGTGCATGTGCATTCTTTGCAGCACTGGCGGCATCTGCAAAAGATGAAGGATATACGCTATACGACTGGTTGATTCAGATGTATGTCGATTTCGGTTTTTATAAAGAAGGTCTGATTAACCTGGTTCGAAAAGGAGCTGAAGGCGAACAACAGATCAAGGATATGATGACTAAATTCCGCACACATCCGCCAACGCAATTTAATGGAAGCAACGTTGTAAGAATTTTGGATTATAAAACATCAGAAGAAAAAAATATTGCATCAGGTGCCACCACAGCTATTGCACTTCCAAAATCGGATGTATTACAATTTTACCTGGAAGATGGCAGTAAGATTTCTGTCCGTCCTTCCGGCACAGAGCCGAAAATTAAGTTTTACATCAGTGTAAATACCAGCCTTAGTTCGAAGGAAGAATTTAACATCGTTAATGCAAAACTCGATAATAAAATAAAGGCTATTGAAACAGACCTTCTGGGTTAAAATCGCAGAGTGACAACCATTTTAATTTAATTACAGGCAAGGTTCATTTTGATTGTGCGATGGCGGTATTGTGATTTTTTAAGGGCAGGAAAATCAAATAGCTGATGATCATTAATACACCAAAATCAATCAAGCCAAGAAAAATGATTATCACCAAATGAAAGAGTATGCCTGCAATCAGAAA
>JALOMN010000323.1 GCA_025455445.1 Cyclobacteriaceae bacterium | reverse complement strand
GCCATACACATCTTTGCCTGCCTGAAAGGCGAGTGCGCCAATCTGCGCATGCCAGTGATCGGGCGTGGCTACCGTGATTGCATCAATGTCTTTGCGATCAAGAATGTGACGGAAGTCTTCATAGCCTTGCACCTGGCCGTCAGGTCTTAGCTGAACCACTGCATGTGCTGGTTGCCCATGCCACCCAACCCAATGTGTGCAATCCGCAGTCGATCGTTCATCGCTCCTCGCGAAATAAGTGATGGCAATAAGGTGAGACCCAGTGCGCCCAGCGCACCTTTGCGAATAAATTCTCTGCGGTTAATTGCGTGACTCATAAGAAGTAGCTTAATTGATTTTCCTAATCTATAAAATTTGGTTTAAAAATCCTTCAGTCCAATAAATGTAATAACGAAAGATCTGTATCAATTAAACAGTTACCATCAATTGTGGAATTATCAATTGCTTGTGATGATAATTTAAAGTTTACGTTTTCTACCAACACAAAGTGTAATAAAAGAAAAAGGCAGGTTCAATCCTGCCTTTACTTATTTATGTTAAAACCAGAAATTTTAAATCACTCAGAACTTACCAAATTTCACCGAAAAATTTCCGGTGATTCCATTGAAATTATTGAAGGTCGGGAAATCAATTCCAGGAGCATATCGATATGAAACTCCAACATCCAATCGCATAAACTTTACAATATTAATCCCAACAGTAACACCTGGCTCTAAAACAAAAAAGCCGTCATCCAGATAATCGTAACGGTCTTCGATATCGAATCCGTCATGATCATCCAAATCACCATACTCAAAACCACCGCCTCCAATCAATAATGGAAAACTCACATGGACTAACGAAGATGGTTTCATACGGTATTCAAGTTTTAAACCGCCATACCCTCCGTTTAAACCAATTGTATAACCATCCACTTTATCAGGATATAGAAAGTCATCCGAGTTAACCAGCCAATAACCACCCAAACCCACTGAGAATTTGTGATTGATAAAAATCCCACCACTAAATCCGCTAAGTAAAGCATCCTTACCATCCAATTGAGAATACGCAAAATCAGACGCGACATACCAACCCAGATTCGATGGTGTTTTAATCAATGTTTCCATTTCAGTAGCCGTTTGTGCCATAGCAAGAACTCCGCTTAGCAAGCACATAATTGCGATGATTAATTTTTTCATTTTATATAGTTTAAATTGTTGTTCATTAAAATTGGATTCCCACACGAAGAGTACCCACCAAGAAGGGTTCTTCACCTACTTCTTTTGTTAAAGTTTCGTCCGCGTAAATCGGCCAGGGATTTGATTTATAAACTACTCCGGAAATTCCAAACTGAGGAATGGCATACCATTTTCTTGCAATGTTGAAACGATAACCTACATATCCGGCCATAAGCCAATCGAAACTTTTGTAGGTCTCACCGGTAGTAACATGATCTTCCAATACTCCCAGGCCTGTGGTCTGATTAAATTCAGCATGCAATCCTTTCCAGAAATACTGTCGATAACCAGTAGCAATGCTGTAATCGGCAAACCTGCCTTCGGTGTCGCGATCGCGCGGAAAATCTATACTGATTCCTACTAACAGGTCGCCACGTTGGTCATTTTTCTGCCACAACGTGTGGGTATAATGTGCCCTGAATGCCTGTGCGACAAATGGCCAGATCACGTCAACCTCAATTCCATGTTTCGTGGAACGATCTTGGTTTGCAGCAAGAGAACTGGAATGCTGTGCATTTGAAATAACTGTTATTACTATAAACAGTATTGTGATTAATAATAATTTCATGTGTGTCATACATTAATTATGATGACACAAAGTTGAATGGGTTTTACATGTCAGACATTGACTTAAGTTAAGAAGTGCGAGGCTATGCTTTTTTTGTTTTTCGCTTACGAATGCGGCTTAAGGATTCAGGTTTTATGCCCAGGTAGGAGGCCAACATAAATTGAGGCACATCCTGCAACAAGCGGGAGTTTCTCCGCAGCAGGTCATCATAGCGTTTTTCGGGCGAATCAAACAGAAATGAATCAAGTCTTCGGGCAACTGTCAGGTAAAGATTCTCCGCGATAAAACGTCCTAATCGATCTATGTTGGGATAGGCATTGAACAGTTCATATAGATCCTTCTTTTGAATAATCCAAAAAACAGATTCCTGTAATGATTCAATAATATGCTCAGATGGTAAACCTGTAAGAAAACTTCGATAGTTGCTAACGGCATCGCCAGCAAAGAAAAATGCAGTTATACGTTCTTCACCATCCCTATTATAGAAAAATCGAAAAGCTCCCTTTTCTATAAAAGCTACAAACGTGCATACCTCGCCTTGTTCTAATAAATATGTTCTGGCAGCTAATTGCTTTCGTTGAAGCTTACAGGAAAATGCATCCCATTCTTTATCAGTAAGGTGGATGAACTTCTCGAAATGTTTGCGTAAACCTTCCATACTATAAATTGATTATTGAAAAGAATTGGCCTCCTCTATTTTTCAAGTATTGTCTTGCGTTAGGGTAAGACAACTAACTTTTACACATTTTCTCAAAACTGAATATATAAAGAGAATAAGATTTTAAAAAATATGTTATAACGACCCTGACTTCACTAAGAGTCAATACTTGAATGATTAATTATTGATATTACGTTTATAGATTGAACAACAAATGAGGTTATGTATCTTGAGTGTTGATATACGCATATGAGTAAAATGGTTTTCCGGATTGGTTTATTGACATCTGCATCATTGGTGATAATTGGCATGATACTGACCCTTACTGGTCAATATACGTTCGCGAAATATTTCCTCTTAATCGGTTTGCCACTGATGGCAATTTCATTTCAGGGTTATCACTCACTGAAAAGTTTTTCATTTACAATCTGGATTTTCACTGCGGTTACCTGTTCACTTTACTATCCGCACTTGTTCACCGGCATTGGCGACTTTTCATTCCGGCAGCTTATTGTTCCGCTGTTACAACTTATCATGTTTGGTGTTGGCAGCACGATGGGTATACGTGATTTTGCCGGAGTTGCTAAAATGCCAAAGGGTGTATTGATCGGAATTGTCTCACAATTCACCATCATGCCGTTGGTCGGCTTTGCGCTGGCGCGGATATTTAATTTTCCCGCAGAGATAGCTGCCGGTATAATTTTAGTTGGTTGCTCTCCGAGCGGACTAGCCTCAAACGTGATGTCATATATTGCCAATGCCAATGTAGCGCTGTCTGTTACACTCACTGCTATTGCTACCCTATTGGCACCAATAATTACACCTTTTCTGATGCAACAACTCGCGGGTGAATATGTGGCTGTGGATTTTATAACTATGATGATTGAAATTATTAAAATCGTAATTGTGCCGATTGGTGCAGGGTTGCTCTTCAATCATTTTCTGGGAAAGCGCTTCCCGCGAATCATGCAAGTGATGCCGTTGCTGTCGATAATTTCAATTGCCGTGATCATTACGATTATTACAGCAGCTGGAAGAGATAGTTTACTCACAATAGGGCCCCTGCTTGTAGTAGCTTGTCTGATACACAATATAGCTGGTTATTCACTCGGCTATGGGTTCGCAAAACTTTTGCGCATGGATGAAAAGTCGTGTCGCACAATCGCGCTTGA